>JAHEML010000377.1 GCA_024643705.1 Caldilineaceae bacterium
GCGGTCGTTGTTGCCCACCGGGTTGGTGCCATTGCTGGTCAGTACTGGTGTGTCTACCAGACCTGTCGGCAAGCCGGTGGTCACTGTGTAGGTGTTGTTGGCGGGAACTGTGATGCTGTAGAAGCCGCTGGCATTGGTCGTGCCGGTGTAGGTTGTCGTCCCATTGGTCGCTGTGACCACCCGGCCTGCACCCACCGAACTGACGACGCCTGTGCTGGCGATGCCGTCGCCATCATTCTCCACCCACAGCCGATCACCCAGGAGCACCGCTTGGGTGAAGCCAAAGTCGATGCTCAGGTTGTTGGTGGTGGTCATGACCACGCTGGTGCCCAGCCGGTTGTGGTTGCGGTCGTTGTTGCCCACCGGGTTGGTGCCATTGCTGGTCAGTACTGGTGTGTCTACCAGACCTGTCGGCAAGCCGGTGGTCACTGTGTAGGTGTTGTTGGCGGGAACTGTGATGCTGTAGTAGCCGCTGGCATTGGTCGTGCCGGTGTAGACTGTCGTTCCATTGGTCGCCGACACCACACGCCCTGCACCCACCGAGCTGACTACGCCTGTGCTGGCAATGCCATCTCCATCATTCTCCACCCACAGCCGATCACCCAGGAGCACCAGTTGGGTGAAGCCAACATCAAAGGTGTGGTTGGCATAACCCGGCCCACCGGTCGATAGAGCGATGATATTACTACCGGCAGTCTTGCCACTGTTGGTTCCATCAGAATCACGCTGTCCGTCGCCAGGGCTTCCGTCGTCGGCATATTTCTGGGCCGTGAACCCCGATACTGTGCTGGGATCACTGCTCTCGGCCAAACCGTCGCTATCGCCACCCGCTGTAGTGTTGGCGGTTGTCAGCCCCAAACCGTTCAGAGGCTGTCCACCGTTAAAGTTAACCGGGTTGTCAACAGCGACCAGATAGTTGGTAAAATATTCCAGCGTTTGACCAGCCTGAAACGAGCCGCCAGTAGCGCTGAGTGTGTCGTTGCCATTGCGGCGGAAGTAGTATTCACCGTTGCTGCCAGTAACGGCCGTGGCGATTAAGGTATCGGTACCCGAATTATAGATACCATTCCCATTGTTGTCACGGTAAAGGTGTACCGTCACACCAGCAATACCCGTTTCATTCGGATCAAAGACGCCATCAGCATCGGTATCATTCCAGATAAGGTTGCCGATTTCGATGGGCGGCACAGCGAGGGCTTCGATATCACCAAAGGCATTGGCTTTCCAAAAGCTGAAAGTAGTCTCAATCTGATCAAAAATCTGGATATCCCTAGTGCGCGTACCATCTTCTTTACGCACAAAGGCAATGCCATGCTGAGCATCACTGGCTACGTTATCAATGCCGGGAATGGCATACTCAGTAAAGCCAGGCAGGGCCAGGAGAGAGCCGGTCGAATAGGGTCCTTCATCCCCAACGCCATCCAGGAATCGCTGACCAAATTCATAACTATAGCTGCTGTAGGCGTTACGATAACGGGCATCCACACCAGTCGTCCCAGAGTAGGGCGCATAGATGGAACCATTGTTGGTCGTCCGGGCAAGCGTTGTGCCGCCGCTTTCCAGCGTCCAGCCACTGCCGGTGTCGCCAGCCATCCAGGTCATACCGCCCAAAGCTTCGCCTGTATCTGGGTTGATATCTGCATAGATGTTGCGTGAGCTGATCGCCATATAGCGCTGGTTGTCTACACCGATGTCAATCGTGATGTCGCTAAACCAGGGTGCGACGTCAGCAGCAAAAGAGCCGCCGGGCGCCGTGCCCCACGCCTTGGCCGCTATCACTGGGTATCCTGATGAGCTTGTGCGAGCGACTCCCCGCGCGTTGATCGGGCCAAGAATATTGGCAAACGCGGGGCTGCCGGCCGTTGGATCCAGTTCTTGCACATAACCGGCCAAATTGCTTACAGCCGGTCCCGTAACCGTGACCGTCGCATAGACCAGGTCCGATTCGGGATCTACGCCCAACCCCAGGGCGGCATAGTTGCCGCTGCCGGAGGGATCGACAAGCGGATAGGTAGCAATTTCGGCCGAGGTTGTCGGCGCACTGCCATCGGGATAGACCGGGATTGCATACACGGTGCGATTGGACAAATTGACAGCGTAGAGGGTACGGCCGTCATTGGATAAGTCGATATCGCCCAGTCCGGTTTTGCCAACACTCTGTTGATACGTAGAGCTAGGCGTACCGAATGACCCCTCACCATAGATGTCTTCCAGATCCAGCCATTCGGCGGGTGCACCGGTGCCGTCGGGAATGGTATAGATGATTGCTTCGCCATCATCACCGGCCAAACCCGTTCCCGGATTATCTTGACCCAATGGGGCATCGGCCTTCCAAAAGGCACCGGCAAACATACGCCGGTGGATAGAATCGTAAGCCAGTCCGTATAGATTGCCTACTTGAGAAACCGTTGCTTCCACCGTCTCCGCGGCCAATGGCGGCCTGCTTGTGGAGATCACACCGTAAGAATAGTAGGCAGCTGATGCATTAGTCGTCGCGGTTCCAGCATTTATGCTGTTTCGTACCAACGGGCCGGCATTGTAGTAATTGACTGAAACCAGGGTTTCTGTAAACCCTTCGCCATCGTTGTTTCTTACATAGCGGGGGAGATAGACGGTAGGATTATCGTCGGCATGGTAGTTGCCCTGGCCCACGGTATAGTTTACGGAGGCCGGGGGGTTGGTAAGGTCGACTTTGACAACGGCCGATTTATTGGTTGTGCCTCTGGGGCCTGAAGTGAGGTAGTTCAGGCTGCTGGGCACAGTAAATTCGACGAGAACGTCTGTCCCGCTGGCCGTGAAACTCGATGTCCAAGAACCATCGGCGGCCGTTATGGCGGTGCTGCCTATCTGCCCGGTGCTATCGTAGATGCGTACCTCGACACCGCCAATGCCCCATTCCGCATAACGGGCAGCGATGGGGCGGTCGTTGTTGCCGCTACGATCTTCGTAGGTCTTCATCAGGCTGACAGGTCCCTCGTTGAAGATGTCGAGCGATGTGGCGCCAATGGCAGTATTGTTCAGACTACGGCTTGTGTCGCTTACAGAAGCGCTGGCCGTGCCGTCCAGGTTTGTTTCACGATAAACGGTGCCTGACAAAGCTGCACTGACGACGGCATTCATCAGTGCGGCTGCGGCTTGAGTTCCCGCTGGTTGGACGACTTCGGCAGGTATAGTAGGAGCACTACCGATAACGGGTGTTGGTGGTACCATACTTAGCACCATGACTGCGACCAACAATGCCGTGACTACGACGTGCGCATATTTGCTGCGAAAAAGTGGCTTGTGGATCGATCTGAAACTCATTCGTAATTTTCCCTTTTATTTTGAACTTTACCTGAAAAGCGGCTGAAAAAGCCCCATCAAATCAAACCCACGTTGGTCAGATCCCCCGTTCAGGCATCTACCTTGGTTTGCAGCAGCTTTTGCCAGCGGTACAGAACCGCGATTAAGTGTACACACCCATCGTGTCGTCTGGCTGACCTAGCGTGTCATTCAATGGGTTCCACCGTGCTATTTGCCGAAACTTCGCCTAAGTTTTGTAAACAGACTCAAACTTGTGAGAAATTCAGGCAAAATCAGAATTGATGTTGACAATTCAGACCTTGGGTCACTTTGACATCCACATCGATGGACAATCGCAGTTGGTCAATGTCGATATTTGGCGTGGGTTGCTGCTGCTCTATTTGGCCGAAATGAGGCAGCCTCAACCACGGGAAGATATCGGTTGGCGTGATAGGTCTGTTTTACGATTGTGACAGCAACAACCTGTACTCGGGCCCTGTGGCCGGGTCGACTGCCTACCGGATGGCACCAAACGGCTCTGTTTTGGATCGGGGCGCGATACCGCGTTTGATTCTCGTGAAGAAAATGGGCGCTTTATGCTTGCGCTGTTTGCTCAAGCCAGGTGTTCAGGAGCAAACAGTGGAAATGTAGGATAGGTTTCCTATCTGCTATTGCTGGGTTATCGGTTTGATTGAAGTAGAAACATGCTGCAACCCAAAACAAAAAGACAGTCGCCAGCGCGACTGTCTTTTTGTTTTGGTGCAATTCTAGCCTCTCTTCAAGAGAGGTTCAGAGCCTACCTCCCAACTGTGGGCAGGAAGAGTCTGGCCCCGGTGAAGAGTTCGCCGATGGCTTGCTGGCCCAAAGGACCATCCACCCCGATGAACTCGACCGTGTAGGTGTAGAGGTTACCCTGTTCCAAGCCAGCATCAGTGTACGCATACGTCGCACCCTCGCTCTGCCCCGGCTTCTGGGCCAGGATCATCCCTTCGGTCAAGCGCACTGGGTTGCCGTCACCCATGCTGCGGTAGATGTGGAATCCAATCACATCGCTTTCGTTCAGCGTGCGCCAGTTCAGTAGGCTATCCCCATTGGCATAGCTTACACTGGCATTGGCCAGGCTGACTGCGGTGGGGGCCACGATGGCGACAGTGGCCGTGACCGGCGGCTTGTCGCTCACCGGTTGGGGCGGTGTACCACCCGGCCCATCCACATCGAAGAAGAGACCCGTTGCCGCAGCTGTGTTGACAGTTACCCCGCCCGGATTGGCGCTTGTATCCTTGATTCCCGCAAAGGTGGCGGTGATGACAAAGCTCTGCCCTGGGGCCAGGTCGTAGCCAATGCCATTGGGCGCACCTGCTGTCAAGTCGCTCCAGTCTAGCTGGTTCACTGTCGTTGCATTGGGCGGCGGTGTGGCATCCAGAAAGACCAATTCTTCAGGAACATAGGTGTCCCGCAGGGGCACTGTGCTCAGTGTCACTTGTCCTGTGTTGGTGATGCGAATGGTAAAGCTGATACTCTCGCCAATCCGCACTGGGCTGGGTGTGTTGGTGCGCTTGGAGAGAGTGTACC
>JAHEML010000378.1 GCA_024643705.1 Caldilineaceae bacterium
GGCGACCACCGACAGTTCCCCATCCACCAGCGCTTCGGCGCTAATGAACAATTGCCCCTCCACCTGGCGCACCTGGATATCGTGGGGATCGCTCAGGCCGGGGATGGCTTCGGACGCGGCCAGGACTGCGGCTTCGACGCGTTCGTGCAGGCCACGGCTTACACGAGCTGTGGGGAGAACGTCTGCATTGGCTGTTTCGATGTGGCTATGCACAGATTCCACCTGGGGCAGGCGGTCGCGGATGATCCCTTCCAACCGATCCACCTGGTCGTGGGCTTCGGCCAGGGAAAGGTTGGGGTCTACGCCCACGTGGAGGTGGAGGGCAATGCTGCCATCGCTCTGCTGTGCCCATAACTCATGCAGGGACAAACCCTCTTCTCCAACGGCCATGGCCACAGCCTGCTGAATTTCCAGGGCACTTTCAGGCCCGCTTTGAGCTTCGGCGTGGACTGTCACGTCGTTGACACCGGGCAGGTCGAGCAGGCGGCGGCGCACCTCGTCGGCAATGGCATTGGCTGCCTGCATAGACAGGCGACGATCCACCCGCACGTGCAAATCAATCGCCACATCGTCGGGTGTGCCCCGGCTGCGGATGCGGTGAAAACTTTCTACACCAGCCACTCCGGCCACCACCGAGGCAATGGTTGTCGCGTCCAGTGTCGCTTGATCAACCAGCGCCGGGATGTTTTCCATGAGTATGTCCACGCCGATTTTGGCGATCACCCCGGCCACCAGCAATGCCATCAGCGGGTCGGCCCAGGCAACACCGAGCCAAACCAGCCCCAGACCGATCAACACAGCAAAACTGACATACAGACTGGCGATCGTATGGCGGGCGTCGGCCACCAATACTTCGCTGCCCAATGCCCGACCCCGTGCCATTTCCCAGATACCGGTGTAGCCCTGAATCATCCCACCCACGACCAATGCTAAGAGGCTCCATTGATTGACAACCAGTGGCTGTGGCGTGATGAGCCGCGCCACAGCATCTACTGCCAGTTCCCAGGCGGTGACGAAAAGCAACGTTGCGATGAGCAGTGCTGCCAGTGTCTCGAATTTGCGATGGCCATAAGGGTGATCGTCGTCGGGTGGCTGGCTACCCTTGCGCACAGCAGCGATGCCCACAATATTCGAAAGCCCATCAAAGAGCGTGTCCAGCCCATCGGCGATCAGCGAGAGCGCGCCTGTCCAGATGCCCACGCCCAATTTCGCCGTTGTGGCCAACAGGTTCAGGGCAAAAGTAATGAGTAGAACGCGCTCGATGGCGCGGTGGTCACGGTTCATGGTGTAAGTATAGCATTTGGCCGAATGTTTGACACGCCCAAACCCTCCGGTATAATGTCCGTTATAGCGGAAGTCGAGAATGAAGACCGGTTCTACTTGGACCCTTTCCCCAGCCACCCCGCTCTTTTGATGCAGCCCGGAGCCACCCCATTGATTCGCACCGAACAGCTTTGCAAACGGTATGGCTCCTTTCTGGCTGTAGACAACCTGAATTTACATGTGCGCCCTGGCGAAATTTACGGTTTCCTCGGCCCCAACGGCGCGGGCAAAAGCACCACCCTGATGATGATTTTGGGCATCACCCGCCCCACATCCGGGCGGGTGGAGGTGCTGGGCCAGCCCTTTGATGGCACATCCTTTGCTCTGCGGCAGCGGTTGGGCGTGGTGGCCGAAGACGCCTGGCAATATGATGAAATGACAGCCTACGAGTATCTCGCCTTCTTCGCCCGCCTCTACCATGTAACAAAGCCCGGCTCGGTGATCCAAGCTCGGTTGGAACGGTTGGACCTGTGGGAGCGGCGGCACCTCTTGGTGGGAGGCTATAGCCGAGGGATGCGCCAGAAGCTCAATCTCTGCCGGGCGCTGCTCCACGACCCGGAACTACTGATTCTGGACGAACCGGTGAGCGGGTTGGACCCCAATGGTATCCGTCAGGTGCGGGAACTGCTGGTGGACGAAAACCGCCGCGGGCGCACCATTCTCATCTCCAGCCACATCCTCAGCGAAATCGAGCAAACCGCGCACCGAGTGGGCATCATCGACCGCGGGCGACTGCTGGCCGAAGATTCGGTGGCTGGGCTTGCGGCTCGGCTGGGTGGCGGACAACGCATCGAGTTGGAACTGAGCGCGCCTGCCTCTGATCTGAGCCATCTGCTGGTGGCCCAGCCCTTTGTGCAGCAGGTAGTGGAGCAGACGCCGACCCGCTGGCTGATTGTCTGCACCGAAGGGGATGATGTGCGGCCTGAGTTGGCTCGGTTTTTAGTTGGGCAGGGCACTCTGGTGATCGGGATGCGGCAGGTGGAATCCTCGCTGGAAGACTCCTTCGTCACCATCACAAACGCGGCAGTGCGCGCTTGGACAGAACGTGATTGGGCGGAACGTGATTGGGTGGAACGTGATTGGGCGGGGGTGTAGAATGGCCTCTGCCCGTTTCGCATTGCAACTCTCGGATCGCCTGTACGCTTCTTGGCAAGTGGCGCGGCGCGCGCTGATCAGCACGTTGTACAGCCCCGGCATCTACGTGATATCCACTCTGACGCTGCTGGCTGCATCTACTCTGGTGTTGAACAATTTGGCCTTTTTGAGCGAAAACGGGCTGCTGGTTCTCACCCGCCCCTTCTTCTTGCCCGCCTTTGTATGTGGGGTTATTCTTTCCCTCTACCTCTCGTTGCATGCCACTCTTCAGTTGGTGCGAGAGCGGGAGCAAGGCACACTGAAGGTGTTGCTTTTTGGCCCGGTGGATGGGGTCAGCTTTTTGCTGGGAAAGCTGTGGAGCCATTCGATTCTCTATGGGTTGGCTGCGGTTATGGTGGTGCTGTGGGCTGTTGTGCTGGGGCAGATGACGAACCTTCTGGTGCAAGTTGATCTGATAGGCGTGATGGGGTTGGGCTTACTGGCAAATGGTGGAATCGTCGCCTTGGGCTTGTTCGTCGGCGCATGGGGGCGCACAGCACGCACGTCGCTGATTGTCTTGGCGTTGGTGCTGTTGTTGGCCCTGATTGCCCAGTTTGGCGACCAAGCATTGGTGCAGATGATTAACCAGGGTGTCGGCCAAGCCAACCGGCAGGACCCAGTTCGTTTTCTGCGGGCCGCTTTGGATGGGCTGCACGGGCTGATTCTCTGGCTATCCCCTTTGGCCCAAATGAGCCGGGGGATGGATGCTCTGTTGGTGGCGGATGGGGCTGCCCTGCTCTGGCGCGCCGGGGCGATCATCGGGCAGACGGCGCTCTATTTCTTTGGTGCTGCCTGGGCGCTGAAACGGGGTGGACCGTGAAGATGAACCACAAGCTGTTAAACCACAAAGAGACAAAGACACAAAGTAAGATGTGCCTATTTTTTTGTCTCTTTGTCTCTTTGTGGTTGCTCTCCCTTTCGTTGCCTGTCTCGGCCCAGGCTCCAGAGCGGCGGGAAGCCTTTGTCTGGGCGACGGCTGTTTTTGCGGGCGTGCAATACGAGAGCACATTCACGCCACCCGACAGCGACACACTCTATCTGTTGGCCGATGCAAACCATGTACTCGCGCCCCGCAGCACGCTGGTCTACGATTGGTCCATCACCAACCGTCTGTTGGCCGACTGGCCTGCCCGCAACGAACTGGTGGACGGGACTCTTGTTCTGCATAACAGCACAGGCCAGAAAGAACGGTTGGAAATCACCGACTATGTGATCCAATTCGACGGTGACGCGCCCGCCGAAACGTTGGCCCTACACAAAGGTCAAGAAGCCCTGGCCCAATACGCGGTTTTTGATCAAGCCCGCCAGGCCTATGCCACTGCGCTCCATGCCCAGTTTCAGTTGGAGCAGGATTATCAGGCCGCGTTGACAGCCGCTGCCCAGGCTGCGACCAAGGGCGAGGCCCTGGCGATCCCCGATGGCCCGCCGCCGCCCCTGCCTGCCTTCACCCGCTATAGCACCGGGGTGAAACGAGCGTTTGTGTTGAATCTGCCTGTAGGCGAATATACTCTTTGGCTGGAGCACCCAGACGGCACAGAAGAGCCAGCTAGCCGCAAACATCTGCATGTTTTTGCACCCCGGCGCTACGGTGTGGGTTTCAATGTGGTGCCCGCGAGCAAATGGACAGTGCCAGAGCTGAGCGATGATCCCCGCAACGCCCTCTATGCCCAGTCCGGTTCGACGATCTATTTGCAGCCATTCGCTGAATTCGAGGTGAACGAGCTTGCCTATGGGCGGATGATCGACGCCCAGGCTAAGGGTTTGCAGGAGGATCGGTTCGTCTGGGTGCACACAACGCCTTATCCAGACGTGACATTGCAGATTATTCAGGGGAGGCAGGTGGTGGCTGGGGCAGCCAATCAGCCCTATTTTGTCCGCCAACGGCCCGGCGCTTCTCTGGGGTATTCGATCGAAGAATTCGACCCCGCCACGGAGAAATCGCCCAACTTCTACGGCTATAGGGTGACACTGGACGAGGCGGCGCGTATCCAACTGGTGAATGGCGACGGCCAGCCCGTGATGGGCAGCCAGCGGGACATTCGCCCTATCCGCACTGTAGACCGGTGGGTTGTCTACGCGCTCTCTCTGCTGCCGCTGTTCATCGGTGGGGTTGTCCTGCTCTGGCGGCGGCGCAGGGTCGAACCGATCCCACAGCAATAAGCAGGAGTCAATAAACAGGAGTTTCAAACCGTGGCAAAGCTACTCACACTCTACGATCGGGTATACGGCTGTCTGCTGGGGCAAGCCCTGGGCGATGCCTTTGGCGCGGCAGGCCAGATGCACGCTCTGCCCCAACCCCCCTTGACCGAACTGATAGCGCCGCCCGCCGAGCATTCCGTCCATGGCGGATTGCGGATGGGCGAATATACCGACGACACCAT
>JAHEML010000379.1 GCA_024643705.1 Caldilineaceae bacterium
TACGCTGAAATGTGCCGGGACGAGAGGTGCGCGTCTTCGCCAAAGGTGCCATTGATGCGCGCCCAGCGGGGTTCTGTTGCCAGATCGGCCATGGGGTGCAGGGCAACCCGAATGCCCACGGCCAGATATTCCTGGCGGGCAATGTCAGCGAAGTGCTGGGTCAGCGCCGCGTCGTCGATGGCGGCCAGACCGATGGGTTCGGGCCACTGGGAAAAGCAACCGGCGTTAAGGGCTACACCGGGGTTGTTGCTAAACGAATGCCGCGGGTCGGATGAGATGGTGGCCGGTATACCCAGCCGGGTGGATTCGGCCAACCATTGCAACCGGTTATACCAGGCAGCCATTTCCTTGGGCGTGGTAACAGCCATCACACTAAAGTGGTTGATCTGCTGCCCGTTGACCATCTTGGTGGTGAAAACAGGCGGCCCATTGCTGCCCATTCCGTCCTGGATCGTGCCGTCTGGTTTCATCCCAATCATGGCATGAAACATCAGCCCAGCCTTCTCCTCCAGAGTCATCTGCCCCAGCAGATCCGCCACCCGTTCTTCCACCGGCAGGCGGCTGTCTTCGTAGGGGTCCAAACGGCCATTTTTATTGAGATCGCGAAACGTGTCGCCTGTCATCTGTGGGCTCCTGTGACTTGAATACCTGTGACTTGAATAATTGTGCGGTTGAGTTCATACTATACGCAGCGGAACCCACACACAAATCGGAGTCAAGAAAGCGGAGTGAACGATGATCCCCATTCGCATGGCACAGTACGGAACAAAACACGGACACGCCATAGGCAAACTCTTGTCGATGCAGACGAACCCGGATGTGGAAGTTGTGGGCATCTACGAGCCAGACCCAGAGCAGCGTCGGCGGATGCAGCAGGCGGGTGGCCCGCTGGACACTGTTCGCTGGTTCGACGACAAACGCGAGATGCTGGACGATCCCACGATTGTGGCGATTGCCTCGGAAGGGCTGAACAGCGAAAGCCTGGAGCAGACAGCCGAAATTGTGGCCGCGGGCAAGCATGCCTGGTATGACAAGCCAGCAGGCCAAGATTGGCCCCGTTGGCAGCAGGTAATGGCCGAGGCCCAGGCCCGGCAGATTTACGTGCAGATGGGGTACATGTTCCGCTATCATGATGGCTTTCGGCGAATTGCCGATTGGGCGAAATCAGGCTTGCTGGGCGACATTTTTTCTGTACGTGCCCACATGTCCACCTGGATCAGCCAGGCCCAGCGCGAAGTGATCAGCGAACACAAAGCTGGAATTTTCTACGATCTGGCCGGACACATGCTCGATCAAGTTGTCTGGCTACTGGGGCGGCCCAATCGGACAACCGGCTTCTTTCATAATCATGCTGGTATTGTGCCCGCCTTTGCCGACAACACAGTGGGCGTGCTGGAATATGACAAGGCGATGGCGATTGTAGATATTGCAGCCATGGAAACACGCCCAATGGCCCGTCGATTCGAGGTGTATGGTAGCCGGGGCAGTGCGATTCTGCTGGAACCCTTCGAGCCGGGCTACGAGATTCGCCTGTGCCTGGAAGAAGCCGCCGGTGGCTATCAGCAAGGCGAGCAACGCGTCCCCTTTGCGGTCCAGGGCCGGCAGAGATTGTACGATCTGGAACTGGAAGCGTTTGTCGCTGTGCTGCAAGGCAAACAGCCGCCGGATCGCCCATCCAGCCACGAATTACTGGTGCAGGAAACGCTCTTACGCACGACGGGGCATATTCGGATTTGAATTGCACCCGAAATTGCGGAGATTTGCCAGACAGCCTCGTGCATGCTATACTTTCGTCTATTGTCGGGGCGTAGCGCAGCTCGGTAGCGCGCTTCAATGGGGTTGAAGAGGTCGGAGGTTCAAATCCTCTCGCCCCGACCTAGAGATATACAAGTTGTTTATAGTGATATTGTGCCACTTTGGTGGGATGCCGTTGGTTGGTTTTTGCCGCGGCATTTTTATTGCAGCAGACATCGAACCCAATACAAGACGGCAACGAAGCCACTTGCGTCAAGCCAATGGCATATGCCATTGGCTTTTTTTGATGGATTTGTAACCGGACGACGAGAATTTTGATGGATAGCCGAATCGAACAATGTTCGTACCTAACCGAACGTGATGTGGCCCTGCTCTATCGTGTGGAGCAGGGGCTAAGCCTGACCGCCGACGTAAGCCGGGCCGACGT
Source organism: Caldilineaceae bacterium (assembly GCA_024643705.1). Taxonomy (GTDB): domain Bacteria; phylum Chloroflexota; class Anaerolineae; order Caldilineales; family Caldilineaceae; genus JACQGT01. Next base: position 2,183 of record JAHEML010000379.1, read on the forward strand.
TCTGCTCTTTTGCCAGTGGAACGACAACCAACTGTTGGTGGGGTGTCATGCTGCACCCCACTCCATTTCGTCCATCTATGTCAACGATGCCACCGGGCGCATCTACGAAGCCGCCGATCATCCCCTTGTGCTGCGCACTCTTGTTTCGGACAGGCCAGGTACACAGGCAAAGCAGGTGTTGAGTAGCGGTGCGCCTGTCATTCAGCAAGTCTACCCCATCCACAACGCGGCCAACCGAGTGATTGCCGCGCTGCTGTTCGAGACAAACCTTATCGAATCGGAACGGCAACGTCGCCGGGCCAAGCCTTTTCGTACAGCGGTGTCGTGGTTGCACGGGATGGCTGTGCGGGGCGAGATTGAAATCCCAGAGCCGATCAGTCGATTTGAGTCTCTGGATGGAATTTATGTGGTGGATGAAGAATCCAACATCCGGTACATGAGTGGTATCGCCACCAATCTCTTCCGCACCATTGGGTTGGCAACCGATATGCGCGGGCAACACGTGTCGGCTTTGGAGCCGATGGATGCACGGTCGGTGGACAATGCCATGCAGGCCAACTGCTGCGTAGAAATTCGCCAGGAAACCGACGATGGGCGGGTATGGGTGCGCACAGTCTTGCCTCTGCGGGCGTCACCGACAAGCTGGCAACGCACCCGGCGTGGAGTGGAGAGGCGCTTCCCCTGGCGCAAGGCAGCCTTGGCGGAAAAAGTACCCCAAGTGGATGGCGCCCTGGTTATGTTGCATAACCGCACCGAAGCTGTGCAAAAAGAGCGGGAACTCAACGTAAAGTCGGCCATGATCCAGGAAGTGCATCACCGGGTCAAGAACAACTTGCAGACGATTGCCGCCATTTTACGCATCCAGGGCCGCCGCTGCGAAAGCCAGGAAGCCCGCCAACACCTCAGTGATGCCGTCAACCGCATTTTGAGCATGTCGGTGATCCACGAATATCTGAGCCAGGATGAACACCAGCCAATTAACATCCTGGATCTCTGCCAGCGTATCGTTAACCAAGCCCAGCAGGTTGCGGTTAGTCCTGGTCAACAGGTACATATCGACGTGGATGGCCCCAACATCCGCCTGCCCGCGGGCCAGGCCACAGCCGCGGCCCTGGTTGTCAACGAATTGGTGCTCAACGCCATCGAGCACGGTCTACATGGCCGCTCGGAGGGCAAGGTATTGATCCAACTGGATGATCTGGGTGATCGGGTCTCTTTGCTGGTGGAGGATGATGGGTTGGGCTTGCCAGCCGATTTTCAACCAACCCAGAGTCGTAGCCTGGGTTTGCAGATCATCAACACCCTGGTGGCAGATGATCTAAAGGGCCATTTGAGCTTTGAATCGAAGAGGTCTGACACCGGGGAGGCTGATTCGAGGGACCAAGATGACACCAGCAGAAACAGGATTTGCGGAACCCAGGCTGTGGTTATTTTTCCCAAACGGTCAGCCATGGCCGAGCCATCTGTGAGCTAAGTTCATCACTTTTTGATTTGCTGATCAATCTATTCTCTGTCTGTGCTTTGTGGTAGAATGCATGGTGGATTGGTTCGTACCGAACGGACGTAGGCAGAAGATATTTGAGGAGAACAACGTGGAGAGAACACGAATCATCATTGCGGACGATGAGTCCATCATCCGCATGGATTTGCGGGAGATGCTGACAAATTTGGGCTATCTTGTGGTGGGGGACGTGGGTGACGGGCGCAGCGCGGTCAATTTGTCCAAAGAGTTGCGGCCCGATATTGTGATTATGGACATCAAGATGCCCGATATGGACGGTATTGAGGCGGCCCGCATTCTCACCGAAGAGCGGATTGCGCCCGTTCTGCTTCTTAGCGCCTACAGCCAGCAAGAGTTGGTTGCCAAAGCCCGAGAAGCGGGTGTGGCTGGCTATTTGGTCAAACCGTTTCGGGAAAGCGATCTCACCCCGGCCATCGAAGTAGCACTGACCCGTTTTTCCGAATTCCGCACCCTGGAACGCGAAGTCGGTGATCTGCGCGAGACTCTGGAAACCCGCAAAATTGTGGAACGTGCCAAGGGTATTCTGATGGAAAGCCAAGGGTTGAACGAAGCCGAAGCCTTCCGGCGTATTCAAAAGATGAGCATGAACAACCGCAAGCCCATGCGCGCCGTGGCCGAAGCCGTTATCCTGGCCCACCAAATCGGCGAGAATTGATACAAACATAAGAAGAACTCGCCGTCGGATTCGGAGTCCGCATGAAGTTGTCTATCATTATGCCGGTCTATAACGAAGTCGCCACCCTGGAAGAGATTGTGCGCCGGGTGTTGGCGGTTGATCTCACCATCAACCGCGATGGGACGAACCTTGTGATCGGCGAATCGGTGGAAATGGAGCGAGAGATTGTCATTGTGGACGATGGCTCCACCGACGGAACCAGAGAAATTCTGGACCGCTGGCAAACTGAAGATCACCCCAACATTCGCATCATCTACCACGCCAACAACGGGGGCAAAGGCGCAGCCCTGCGCACAGGCTTCGAGGCAGCCACCGGGGATATTCTGGTGATCCAGGATGCGGACTTAGAATACGATCCCAGGGATTACATCCGGTTGTTGGAGCCGATTTTGGAAGGGCGCACAAACGTGGTCTATGGCAGCCGTTTTCTGGGTGGCCCTCGCTCGGCCATGAGCCT
>JAHEML010000380.1 GCA_024643705.1 Caldilineaceae bacterium
CCCGCATCGATTAGCCGTTGGGCCGCACGCTGGCTGATCCCCCAGCCCACCTCCTTGGCAATGACCGGCACATCCAGCGTGCGGCAGATCGTCTCGATCTTGCCCAGGATGCCCCGCCAGTTGGTGTCGCCCTCGGGTTGCAGTACCTCTTGCAGGGGGTTCAGATGCAAAATCAGCGCATCGGCCTCCACCATCTCCACAGCCCGGCGGCACTCGTCCACCCCATAGCCATAGTTGAGCTGCACCGCGCCCAGGTTGGCAAAAATCAGCGCATGGGGCGCATAGCGGCGCACCATAAACGAATCCGCTGCCGCCGAATCTTCCAGGGCCGCGCGTTGGCTACCCACACCAAGGGCCAGGCAGCGTTCTTGCACCGCCTCGGCCAGCCGCTGGTTGATCAGCCCAGCCCGCTCGGTGCCCCCAGTCATCGAACTGACCAGAATCGGCGCAGAGAGCCGCTTGCCAAAGAGGGTCAACCCTGGGTCCACCTCTGCCAAATCCAGCTCGGGCAGGGCCTGATGCACAAAATGGAAGCGGTCGAATCCATTGGTCAGATGCCGAAAACTCACATCCTCGTCCAGATTGATGCGTATATGATCGGCTTTACGATCGCTGTGGGACAAAATTTCCTCCGGGAACAAGCCAAGATCGTTTCTCGAAACCAACGTCTATCAAAATAGCATAAACCGGGCAGCCCGCGCGTAACTATCGCCCAATTTGTGTGTTTCTAGTGTAGGAACACTGATTCAATTGTAGCTCTTTCTACATGAATTTGCCAGAGCGATGTCGTTTGTGAATGAGAGAACTTTCTCGTTGCTCGGTTTGACAGTCTTCGGGCCAATCGCTACAATGGAATCCGCCTTTAGACTGGCGAGACCTGTTGGTCGACACATTCTGCGACAAGACAAACACCAGCCAAAGTGGCGCAGCTGATTCACTCTGCCAAAGGGCCAGAGTATCTGAAACCGTAGGAAAGTATCCGTTTTTTCAATTATGCAAGGGGGAAAACCAGTGGCAACCACACTACAACGCGTGACAGACATTATTGTTGAGCAACTCGCCGTAGAAGAGAGCGAAGTGACAATGGACGCCAGTTTCAAGGACGATCTGGATGCAGATAGCTTGGACTTGGTAGAATTGATCATGGCCTTTGAAGAAGAATTCGGCGGTGAGATCAGCGACGAACAGGCACAACAGATCGTGACGGTTGGCGATGTCGTCAACCATCTGGATGCCAATGCCCCTAGCTCTGACTAGGCAAGCCCACGTGCAAAAAGGAGCGAACCACGTTGAGGGTTCGCTCCTTTTTATTTGGAATCTATTTTGAGACCTGTCAGGTGCGCCAGGGAAGAGTTCTTGTCAGCTAAATCAACTCTATTGGCGCACCTGACAGGTCTGAGCTAACCTTGGTTTATTGAGAAGAACTATTTTCGGTGGATAATGCGATGCCACAGCCAACACTGTTGATCAATGCCGGCGGAGCCAGCCAGCGGATGGGACAGCCCAAAGCACTGCTGCCCGCGCCCTGGGGCGATCAGCTTGAAGGCGCACAACCGCTCATCCGCCACATTGCCGCCCGCCTGCAACCCCTGGCGGGCGATGTACTTGTGATCACCAATGACGAAGCCATTGCCAAAGCAGTGATGCCCTTGGGTGCCCGCTGTCTGCCCGATAGATTGCCCGCCGCTGGTCCGCTGGGTGGCTTGGCAACGGGGCTGGCAGAGATCGAAGGTTGGTGCATCTGTGTCGCTTGCGATCTGCCCTTTGTCCAGCCGGCGCTCTTTCGCCATCTATGCAGGCTGGCAACCGACGACTGGGACGCGGTCGTTCCTTTTATCGCCAACCGCCACGAGCCACTCCACGCCCTCTATCACCGGCGCTGCCTGCCCGCAATCGAGGCAGCATTGCAGTCAGGCAGACGGCGAATGGACAGCTTTCTCCCCCAGGTTCGCACCTGTTTCGTGCTTGAAGCCGAAGTACGTGTCATCGACCCAGACCTGAAATCCTTCGTCAACATCAACACGCCGGATGAATGGGCTTCTGCGCGGAACTTCCTGCCGGGCCAAATCGTTTTCTGACTATGCTGAAATTTCCCACGCTCACACAAATCAACCGACCAATACAACGCATCTTCGTCATCGGCCTTTGCACCCTGCTTCTTGCCACCTTGATCGGACTATCGCTCTTCTTGTGGCTGGCCTGGCGCGTCGACGCAGCTGGGCTGGGCGACCCACCCCAACAGACAGACGCAATTGTCGTGTTGGGGGCACAGGTGCGGGCCAACGGCGAACCCGGGCGCGATCTCTACAGCCGGACCCGCTGGGCCGTCAACCTCTTCCACGAACGCGTCGCCCTGGGCGAAAACCCGGTGCTGATCACCACAGGTGGCGCGCTGGACCATCCGCTCAGCGGGGCTGCCGTGGCCCGGCGGCTGGCAATCGAATGGGATGTGCCCGCCGAGCGTATCTTTCTGGCCGATGGGGGCCAGACCACCGAAGATGACGCTGAAGCAACCGCCGCAGCGATGGCCGCGCATGGCTGGCGCAGCGCCACCCTGGTCAGCCACCCCCTACACCTCTACCGCAGCCGCTGGCACTTTGACCGGGCAGGCATCCCAGAAATCTACACCTATGCTGCCGGAACCCGGGCACGCGTACCGGCCCCGGCCCGCATCTATCTAAGCAGCCGGGAAGCCTTTGGAGTAGCCTGGGCCGCGGCAGATGGCTGGACACGCTTTGCGCCATTGGGCCGTTTTTTGGAGAGCCTGGTGTATGGCAGCGAACGCATGTAGAAACAACGGCGTTGAAATGGCGCATCAGTAGCCATAATGCCTGAAACGTGATCCGTGACATTTTGGCGGCCATACGCTCACGGATCACGTTTCAATTTGTGGTACAATAAGCGAATGGCAAAACGACAAAAGAACCAAACCCATCGCAATTCCCCTCGCGGCAGCAAGACAGGCCAGGTTGACCCGCGCCCGACACTCAACGAAGAAGGCACAATCATCAAGGATTGGGGCGGCAAGATGCCCGTTGCTCTCTCTTTCCCCAACACCTACTATGTGGGGATGAGCAGCCTGGCTTTTCAGATTCTCTACAGCCGCTTCAACGCCGAAGAAGATGTGGTCTGCGAGCGGGTCTTCTGGGAAAAGGGGGGCGAAGCCGCGGGCAAGCAACTTCTCTCTCTGGAAAACGAGCGTCCCGCCGAAGAATTCGACATCTGGGCCTTCACCATCTCCTACGAAATGGACTATTTCAACGTCGTGGAGATGTTGCGCCAGGCCAATCTGCCCCCCCTGGCCGCGGACCGCCACGATTCCACCCGCTGGGACGGCACGGATTGGCCCCTGCTCATCGCAGGCGGGCCGGGCATCACCATGAACCCGGAACCCATGGCCCCCTTTTTCGATGTAATTCTCATCGGCGAGGGCGAAGAGGCCATCCCCCAGTTCATCGAGCTCTGCCGGGATGGGATATACGACGACCGAGCCAGTTTGCTGGCCGCGCTGGATCGTCTGCCCGGTTTCTACGTGCCCAGCCTGCGCCCGTCCAACCGCAACCACATCGACTTCCGCCCGGTCGAGCGCCTCTGGGTGCGGGAAATGTACAAATATCCAACCCACTCCACCCTCTACACGCCGGAAACCGAGTTTAGCGGGATGCACCTGATGGAGATCGCCCGGGGTTGTGGCCGGGGCTGCCGCTTCTGCCTGGCTGGCTATGTCTACCGTCCACCCCGGGAGCAGCCGTTGGATACCCTGTTGGGCTGGGCGCAAGATGGCATCAGCCGGGGCCACAAGCGGGTGGGGCTGGTCAGCGCCGCAGTGAGCGACCACACCCAGATCGACGAACTGGCAACCGAACTGCACCGGATGGGTGCGTCCATCAGCGCCAGCTCCATGCGCATGGACCCGATCTCCGTGCCCCTGATTACGGCAATGGCCGCGGGCGGCGCACAGACCCTCACGGTTGCGCCGGAAGCGGGCAGCCAACGTCTGCGCAACGTGATCAACAAGACCCAGACCGAAGAACAGATGATGCGGGCGGTTTCCCTTGCCAGCCAGCTCAACTTTCCCCAACTGAAGCTCTACTTTATGGTGGGCCACCCCACCGAGACCGATGACGACATCCAGGCAATTGTGGACTTTACCTTGGCGGCCAAAGCGCGCTTCAACCGGCGCATTGCCATCAATGCAACCCCCTTTGTGCCCAAAGCCCACACCCCATTCCAGTGGGAAGCCATGGCCGACCCGGCCACCATCAAAGCACGCCAGCGGGCCATCAACAAAGGCTTGGCCCGGCACGGGGTGGCCGTGCGCGCCGATTCGCCCGATTGGGCCGAGGTGCAGGCTGTTCTGAGCCGGGGCGACCGAGAACTGGCGAAGGTGCTGCTGGCCATCCCGTCCGGCGAACTGAATGTGCGCACCTTCTTCCGCACCCTGGAAGAAGTCGGACTGGACCGGGACCATTACGTGGGCAAATGGACAGTGGGGGATCCCCTGCCCTGGGATATTGTGCAGAGCGGTGTGAGCGAGAACTATTTCCACTACGAACTGCGCCTGGCCGCCCAGGACAAGACCGGCCTCAGCTGCCCACCGGACAGCGCGGGTTGCCTGACCTGCCAGGCCTGCGACCCCGGCTGGGCCTTCCGCTACGGCGACAACGAAAATCGCCCTATACCCGCGGCCAAAGGGGGCGCGTGGCGGGCCGAGGATTGGCAACCCTGGACCCGGCTCAAGGCGGATAAGCATCGGACAGCCCTTGGGACGGTGACGGTGGCAGAGATTCCGTTGACCAACATAGCGTGATGTTGACCAATATGGCGTGATGAGGGA
>JAHEML010000381.1 GCA_024643705.1 Caldilineaceae bacterium
AAGTTGTGGGGGATGATCCAAAGAGGATCGGTCAAGAAGAGCCGATCGAACTCCGCCATGGCTGGGCCAGACATACCGCCCTGGGACGCCACGGTGAAAACGCCGAAGATCACGCTCAGGATAAAGAGTGGCACATCGGGCATAAACGAGCCAAGAAGAAAGGCCGTAGTGTGTACCGCGAACCCCCACTTTTTTAACGGACCGTTCAGCGCTGCTGTCATCAAAAAATGGGATTGGGTCTGCAAAGTCTCTTTCCGTTCTTCGTTGGCTCTTGGTTTGTTTTATCCAAACTCGTCCGCTGCTTTGTCGGCAAATGATTTCTGGCCTGGCGCTTCCCCGCTGGTTTTGCGTGGTTTGCGACCTCGCCCCTTGCGCCGTTTGGCTTTGGGCGGCGCATTCGGGTCGGCCACGTCGGCCTGGCTGATCAATGGGTAGGCGGCCATCAGCGCTACATCGGCGGGCCGATCGGCAAAATAGATACAGTTGCGGCGCAGGGTGCGGGCGAAATCGTCCAAGCCCAGGCTATCCACCACCTCGTCGGGCCTGCCGGTGGCGCCGGGCCGCTGTTGCACACGCAGAAAGATGCGGTGTTCCTCCGTATCAGGATTGTAACCTTCGTAGCGCAGTTCAAAGACCAGAGGGCGCAGATTGTAACGGTACCTCTCGCCGCCTCGCTCCCGTTGTCGCCACTCCTGCTCTTTGGCTAAGAAATCGTCGATGCGCCGCTGGATCAGCCCGTCGGCTATCTCCCCTGGTTCGGCAAAGAGCAGGATTGTGTAGTCAGCACCAATCGTCAATCCTTGCAACGCTTTCGTCTTCAGATCCACCTCTTCCAGCTCATGTAGAATCACACCCGGTGGCAGCTTTGCGCGGATACGCCGGGCCAGCTCATCCAGTGGCAGAGGGGGGCTGAAGATGATGTCGATCGACTCGGCCCGCCCCGTCATCCCCAACCCCAATGGTGCAGCAAACTGGATGTGAGGCTGGGGGTTGAAGCCCTGTTTGTAAAGTAGGGGCAAATCGGCCCGGCGCAGAGTTCGCTCCCACAGGCGAAACTCGTCCTGATGGCTGATGAACTTGATGGCTTCGCCCTTTTCGTAGGTCAGGCGCACCCGCTGACGGGGCAGGGTTTCGTTGTCGTCGGTTATGGTATTGTCGTTGGTGATGGGTTTGGTCATTGAATTTCTGGGTTTGGGTTGGAAGGCGAGGGATTGGGAGACTTGAGATTGGGGATTGGATAGTGCGCCAAATGTCGCTACTGAATCTCCAATCTCAAGTCTCCCAATCTCGATTTTTTACCCACGCCCCACGTAGGGCATCTTCGACGCCATCACCGTCAGAAAGAGGACGTTGGCGTCCAGGGGCAGGCTGTCCATGTAGACGATGGCCTTGGCGACCGCGTCCGAATCCATGCGCGGTTCCACCATCAGCGCGCCGTTGGCCTGGGGTACACCACCGGTCATGCGTTCGGTCATCTCGGTGGCTGCGTTGCCGATGTCAACTTGTCCGGCCACGATATCGTAGGGTCGTCCGTCCAGAGCCAGGGATTTGGTCAGCCCGGTGATGGCGTGTTTGGTGGCTGTATAGGGGGATGAATTGGGCCGGGGGGTGTGGGCCGAAATGGAGCCGTTGTTGATGATGCGTCCGCCCTGGGGTGACTGATTTTTCATGATCCGGAATGCTTCTTGTGCGCAGAGGAAACTACCGGTCAGGTTCACATCCACCACGGCCTGCCAATCGGCCAGGGGAATTTCGTCGAATTCGTTGCGCGGCGATCCCCGGCCCGCGTTGTTGAAAAGCAGGTCCACCCGGCCAAAGCGCTCCATTGTCTGGGCAAATAGATTGCGCACCGACTCCTGGGAGGCAACATCGGTGGGCACGGCCAACGCCCGGCTGCCTGCGTCGCCCGCTTCGGCGATGGTTTCGTCCAGTGCGTCGGCGCGGCGCCCGGCCAGAACCACCGAATAGCCCTCGGCCAGCAGAGCCAGTGCGGTGCGTTTGCCAATGCCAGACCCAGCACCGGTGATGACAGCGACCTTTTCTGTTGCATTCATCGCGTAGTTCTCCTATTTGTTTGGTGTTAGTTTTCTCACGGGAATAGACGGTTTCAATCGTCGCTGATTTTGGCCGATTGTGCAAACGCGGGGAATCAATATTCGCCCCGTGGGTTGGGAACAAAACACAATTGCCCTTCGTCCATATCAGCGATGGGCTATGAGGGTTCAATGGTAAACAATTCAAAAAAAGAGGAGAACTTCGATGAAGAAGCGTTCGTTTGGCGTTGCAGGGCTTGTGTTGGTGATTGCGCTGGTGGCCGGGGTTGTTCTGGGGCGGGGGAATTTTGCCCCCCAGATCGCCCAGGCGCAAGCGGATGATATGGATCATGGGCGCACGGTTACGGTTGTGGGCGAAGGCGTGGTGAAGATCAAGCCGGACATTGCCCAAGTGAATATCGGCGTGGAAGTGGTGAAGCCGACGGTGAAAGAGGCCAGCGCTGAAGCCAACAAAATTATGGATACAGTGCTGGCTGCTCTGGCTGATGCGGGTGTGGAAGAGAAGGACATTCAGACCACTGGCTTCAGCATTTGGGTCGAGCGAGTCTATGGACCAGATGGTTCGTTTGACGACGAGCAGAATCGCTATCATGTGAACAACAGCGTCTTTGCTACCCTGCGGGACTTGGACAGCGTGGGTGCTGTTCTGGATTCCGCCATCGAGGCAGGGGCCAACAATATCTATGGTGTCACTTTTGCGCTGTCCGACCCCAAGAGCGTGGAGAGCGATGCCAGGGCCAAGGCTGTAGACAATGCCAAAGCCAAGGCTGAGGAATTAGCTGGCTTGAACGATGCCGAAGTGGGTATGGTGATGAGCATTAGCGAAGTGGTAGGCCAGGGCGGCGGCTATTTTGGTGGCAATTTCGCAGCGTCGCAGATGGCCTTTGGGGGCGGTGGCGGCGGTGGTGGTACATCGGTCACCCCCGGCGAGCTAAGCCTCTCTATGCAATTGCAGATTACCTATGAATTGAAGTAGGAAAAAGCAGTGCTGGGTTGAGATTTGCTGCTTGACACAAACAAAAAACGTGAGATCGTCACTGATCTCACGTTTTTTGTTCCCGCCTTTCTACGCATTTCGGCTGATTTTTTGGGCGAATTCCTCCATTTCGAGCCAAAACCCCTTGACTTCGCCCCCCCCAGTGGTAAGGTGGGTGAAACTTTCTTGATTTTCCCCTAGCCCAATCCACTGTTTGCTGCCCCGTCTGCCACGGAGACTCTAGCCATGCGCGCATTTACCCAAAGACGCCTCGGACTTTTGCTGATGGGGCTGGTATCTTTGCTACTGCCGGTTGTTTTCAAACCAGGACTGACGAAAGTGGCTGCGGCACCCATGGCACAGACAACAGCGCGGGGTTCGTTTGCCTATTATCCCCGCAATGGGGTAGTGCGATTACCTGCTCGCTTCACCAAAGTCTATCTCTACGACGCAGATGTGGGCGGGACAGACGATCTCCTCGCCGAGACTGTGACTGATGGCAGCGGCGCTTTTGCATTTCCAGCCAGAGATAACATGGACGATGACGATGGCGGCGGCCCTCTGGATTTGTATGTGGTGTGGGAACTGGATGCAGAGGACAGTCCAGCAGCCAGACGTCGGGTGACCAGAATCGCCAGTGGAGCTTACCGCTGGCGCAGCACTATCCACGAAAATGTTCCCTCTGGCGAGACTGTCATTGATGCCTGGGTGCCCGATGGCAGCGACGAGGAACCTGCAATGTGGATTTTCCAAGACCTGCGCCGGGCTTGGGAATTTGTAACCGGTGACAGTGACACAGAACCTGGCTCGGTGATTGCCAAATGGGAGAAGGATGTAAACTCCTATTTGGGGGCCGACTCTTCATTTTTCTTTGGTCAGGTGATGGGGGTAGGCCCTTTTATTTTCATCGCTGATCAAAGCAGTGTGTCCAGTGATATTGTAATCCACGAGGCTGGTCACCACTATATCTACAACTTGACTGGCTGGTGGACTCCACTTGATACTGGCTGCTGGCGGCACAGCTTCTGGACAGTAGAATCCCAGAGTTGTGCCTGGAGCGAGGGGTTTGCCGATTTCCTGCCCCTCGCAGTCAACGATCCATCGGGTATGCATATCGATGTTTGCTTTGACTTTGATCCAGGGCCATGCGGGGTTGTCCCACCTGGTAGATTCATAAATCTTGAATCGCCAATGCCGGGAGATGGCAACCCCAATGGCGACACGGTGGAAGGACGTGTGGCTGGTGCTTTGTACGATCTTTTTGACGAGACTAATCCTGATACAAAGATCGACAATCTGGACAACGCCGACTTTGACTTTGTCGCCATTGCCAACATTGTTGGGCAAACCTCACCCAAGACAACGTTCTCGGAATTCTGGCAAGGCTGGCAAGCCAGCGGACAGAACCAGCATCACACTGTGCGAGCCTTGCATCAGAAGACCATCGAGTACAACACCCTACCCCGCTTCGATCCACCTTTGCCAGACCGCAATGCTCTGCCGGGAGTAGCGTGGCCTGGCGCCATTGACCTATGGGAGTACACAATTGATGGAGAAAGTATGGATGGGGAGTTAACCTGGCAGATAGCCGGTGTGAGCGACGAGGGCTGTGGCGTTACAATCAATGAACACTTCATTGACATCAGCCCGGAAGCCGGGTGGACAGGTAGTTGTAGCGTAACGGTTGAGGTCAGTGATAGCCTGGCGACTGCCCAAGACACCTTTGAGATACGTGTGACAGAGTTAAAAGGGAAAGTCTATTTGCCCAGAGTTCATCAGTTGTGGTAGCGGCAGGAGAATAATCTG
>JAHEML010000382.1 GCA_024643705.1 Caldilineaceae bacterium
CGCAAAGGGATTCTGACCCAATCAAAGCGCCACGCATTTCTCTCCACTTTGCTGCACATCCCCCACCTGGTCGTTGCTGTCAACAAAATGGACTTGGTGGAGTACAGCCAGGAAACCTTTAACCACATTGTGGCCGAGTTCCGTGAGTTTGCTTCCCGGCTCTCTGTGCAAGATGTGGATTATATCCCCATCTCCGCTCTCAAGGGCGACAATGTGGTTGACAAGGGCACCAATATGCCCTGGTACGATGGCGCGACCTTGCTGCACCATCTGGAGACTGTCAACGTGGGTGGCAGCCGCAACAGTGTTGACTTTCGTTTCCCCGTCCAATACGTCATTCGCCCCAACCAGGATTTCCGCGGCTATGCGGGGCAGGTGGCATCGGGCCGGGTGGCTCCGGGGGAGGATGTGGTTGTTCTGCCGTCGGGTCACCGCAGCCGGGTGCAGTCGGTCGTTACCTTCGACGGCAATCAGGCCGAAGCCAATGTGGGTGATGCTGTCACCCTGACATTGGAAGATGAGATTGACATCAGCCGGGGCGACATGATCGTGCGCCAGCGCAACCTGCCCCGCAAGGCGAGCCGAATCGACGCCATTTTGTGCTGGATGGGAGAAGAGCCGCTGAGCCGGGAAGGAAGCTATTGGTTGCGCCACACCACCCGCACCGTGCGTAGCATGGTCTCGGAGCTGAACTATCGTGTTGATGTGGATTCGATGCATCGGGAGCAAGCCGACACGCTCCATCTCAACGAGATTGGCCGGGTGCAGATCACGACAACCGAACCCCTCTTTTTTGATCCCTACCAGTTGAATCGAGCGACGGGCAGCTTTATCCTTATCGATCCTTACTCCAACAATACGGTGGCTGCGGGAATGATCCGGGACCGCTCGCGGGAGGTAAGTGATGTTGCCGAAGTAGAAGTGGGATCAAAGCCTGTTTCGACCAATGTGGTGTGGGAACAGACCAGCATCACCCGGGCCATGCGCGAGGAATTGAATGGTCACAAAGCCGCTGTCCTCTGGCTGACCGGTTTGTCTGGTTCGGGCAAGTCCACCGTGTCGCGCCAATTGGAGAAGCGGCTTTATGGGATGGGGGGGCGCACATTTTATTTGGACGGGGACAATCTGCGTCACGGGTTGAATGGGGATTTGGGCTTTAGCCCGGAGGATCGGAAAGAGAATATCCGGCGGGTGGGCGAAGTGGCGAAACTGGCCTTTGCTCATGGCAACCTTGTCCTCTGCACCTTTATTTCTCCCTATGCTGCCGATCGGGAGCTTGCCCGTTCGCTGCTGCCAGAGGGCCGTTTCTTCGAGATTTTTGTGAAGTGTGACATCGAAGTCTGCAAGCGTCGGGATCCCAAAGGGCTGTATGCCAAGGCGCTTGCTGGCGAGATCAAAGGCTTCACCGGGGTGGATGCGCCCTACGAGGAGCCAATTCGCCCGGAATTGGTGGTCGAGACGGATTTGCACAGCGTGGATGAAATTGTTGAGCAGATATTGGATTCTCTGCGGCGGAACGGGATACTTGGGAATTAGGAGGAGAGGGAAGATGATTGAGGAAACAATTGCTCGCTTTGAATCCCGGCAGGCCCATGTGGCAATCATTGGCTTGGGCTACGTGGGCCTGCCCTTGGCCGTGTTGATGGCCGAAGCAGGCTATCAGGTCACGGGGATCGATCTGGACGCAACCAAAGTCGCGGCCATCAATCGGGGGGAAAGTTATATAGAGGATGTGCCGTCGGAACACCTGTCCCAGGTGACACACGGGGCCGCGGGGGTTGGTCGATTCGCAGCCACCACCGACTTCTCTGTCTTGGCCGACTGTGATGCAGTTTCGATCTGCGTGCCTACCCCTCTCAACAAGACCGGTGATCCGGATATCACCTACATCGTTGCTGCCTCGGAGCAGATTGCCCGCTACCTTCACCCCGGCATGGTTGTGGTGCTCGAATCGACCACCTACCCTGGCACGACTACAGAGGTGCTGCTACCGATTCTGGAAAGAAGTGACTCGGTTGCAGAAGACGGGGCGCAGGTATCAAACGTGTCGCCTTCTGGCTCACAAGGGCCAATCGCCGGGGCAGACTTCTTTCTCGCTTTTTCGCCCGAGCGGGTGGACCCTGGCCGTACAGACTGGACGACCCGTAACACGCCCAAGGTGATCGGCGGTGTGACACCTGCCTGTTTGCAGGTTGCCACTGCCTATTATGGTCAAGCGATGGAAAACCTGGTACCTGTCTCATCTACCGAAGCAGCAGAATTGACAAAACTTTTCGAAAACACCTTCCGCTCGGTCAATATCGGCCTGGCTAACGAATTGCTGCTCATGTGCGACAAGCTGGGACTGGACGCCTGGGAAGTACTCGATGCTGCAGCCACAAAGCCTTTTGGCTTTATGAAATTCACGCCGGGTCCGGGTTTGGGCGGCCATTGCATCCCCATCGATCCAGAATATCTGTCGTGGAAGATGCGCACCTTGCGTTACAAGACCCGCTTTATCGAGCTTGCCAGCGAGATCAATACCGACATGCCCCGTTATTGGGTGCACAAGGTGCAAAACGATCTGAACGATGCAGGGAAGCCTGTCAAGGGCAGCCGTATTCTGGTGCTTGGCGTGGCATACAAGAAAAATGTCAGCGACATGCGCGAGTCGCCTGCGCTGGATATTATCCACCTGCTCGAAGAAAAGGGCGCTCTGGTGGAATATCATGATCCCCATGTGCCGAGTTTTTCCATCGATGGTCTGCACAAAAGCTCTGTTACCGATTTGGGCGCTAGCCTGACATCAGCCGATTGTGTGGTGGTGGCGACGGACCACTCCGCCTACGATTGGGCGTATATTACCCAACAGGCCCGGCTACTGGTGGATACCCGCCACGTGACAAGCCAGAAGGTTGATCGGGGATAGAACCTCGATGGCGCACAAAGGGTGGATTCACACGGGTTTTGCGGGTAGAATTCCGCCCAATCTGGTGTTCAATTTGGGTGGATTTGATAGGTTAAAAGATTGGGAAGCGAGGGGTCTGATTTGGACGAATCGCCCGTAGCAAAAGTAGCCGTCATTGGCTGTGGATATTGGGGCAAAAATCTTGTTCGCAACCTATATGCATTGGGCGCGTTGGCGTTGGTTTGCGATGCGACAGCTACCGGGCGCGCGCTCGCGGCTCGGTTGGCTCCAGGCGTAGCCGTCACAGACAACGCGGCCAACGTCTTTGCATCAGATGTGGCGGGCGTTGTCATTGCTACCCCCGCAGAAACCCATTTCGATCTGGCCCGGCAGGCGCTCTTGGCCGATAAGGACGTTTTTGTCGAGAAGCCCCTGGCTTTGCACTACGAACAAGGCACGCAACTGGTCAGCCTGGCAGCCCAACGCAGGAAGATTCTCATGGTCGGCCACGTGCTGGAATATCATCCGGGTATCGTGGCCCTGTACGATCTGGTAGGTCGAGGTGCGCTGGGCACGCTCCAATATATCTATTCCAATCGGCTGAGCCTGGGCATTATCCGGCGGCAGGAAAATATCCTGTGGAGCTTTGCCCCCCACGATATTGCAGTGATTCTGCGGCTGGTGGGCGCACTGCCATTCGAGGTGGTTTGCTGTGGTGGGAGTTATGTGCAGCCCAATATCGCTGATGTGACCATGACCAATCTGCTCTTCGACAATGGGGTGCGCGCCCATATTCACGTCTCGTGGCTGCACCCCTTCAAAGAGCAGCGGTTGGTTGTGATTGGCAGCAACAAGATGGCTGTTTTTGACGATGTAGCCAAGCGGCTTGTCCTTTATGATCAACGGGTGGAATGGCAAGAGGGGCAGCCTGTACCTGTGCGTCGAGACGGCGAAAGCGGCGGCGAAGAGGTCGCCTACGCCAGCGACGAACCCCTGCGCCTGGAATGCCGGGCCTTTTTGAACGCCATTTCCCAGCGCACCCCGGCTACCACCGACGGGCCAAGCGGGCTGCGTGTCTTGCGGGTATTGCAGGCAGCCCAGCGCTCGCTGGTGATGAACGGGGAGCCGGTTCACCTGCCCATCGAAAGTTTTGCCAATGGATAAGAATTATTTTGTCCATTCAAGCGCCTATGTGGACGAGCCATGCGAAATCGGACAGGGCACAAAAATTTGGCATTTCTGTCATGTAATGCCTCACGCCCGCATCGGCGAGCGCTGCGTACTTGGACAGAATGTTCTGGTTGCCAGCGGTGTGCTGATTGGCAACAATGTGAAAATTCAGAATAATGTTTCGCTCTATACAGGCGTGGTGCTGGAAGATGACGTCTTTTGCGGCCCGTCCTGCGTCTTTACCAATGTTGTCAATCCGCGTTCCCAGATTGTGCGCCAGCATCTCTACGAACGGACATTGGTGCGTCGGGGCGCAACCATCGGGGCCAACGCCACGATTGTCTGCGGGGCCACCATTGGGCGCTATGCGTTTATTGGGGCTGGCGCTGTTGTGCGGGGCGATGTGGCCGACTATGCTCTGATGTTGGGTGTGCCTGCTGTGCAAAAGGGGTGGATCAGCCGCCACGGTCACCGATTGGTCGCCCAGAACGAGACCGGTGAGTGGGTGTGCCCAGAGAGTGGTTGGCGCTATGGGGAAGAAGCACCCGGACGTCTACGCTGCCTGGATTGGCCGGAGGATCGCCCGCTGCCCAAACCTGCATCCGCTGAATCAGAGAGCAAGAAAGAGATAGGCGAAGGAAGCAAATGAGCATTGCCGTTCCGTTGCTTGATCTAAAGGCCCAATATGCCACCATCCGGGAAGAAGTGCGGGCCGCGGTTGATCGGGTTCTCGAATCCCAATACTTTATTCTTGGCCC
>JAHEML010000383.1 GCA_024643705.1 Caldilineaceae bacterium
TCGAACGCAGGCGTTTTGCCGGACTGCAAGTGATCCGCTACCAGGCGCGCTGACCGGTTTCAGTCGTTCACATCGGGCAGGCTGTCAAAGTCGGCCACGGCCACCCGATAGATATTCCCATAGCCCGACACGTCGCTGGTGTAGACAACATAGCTTCCATCCGGGCTGAAACGAGGGTGGACGTGGGTCTGCTGGATGTGCATGCTGCTGCCGTGGCGGGCCAGGGCCTTGGGGCCGTCGAAGCCGTCGCCGTTCCAGCGCCACAGCCGCACCACCTTACCCCCGTCTCCCACAATCAGGCCGAAATCGTTGGAATGGATATGGCCGGTCAGGTGGGGAAAGGCGTATTCCTGGCGATCTGTGTTGTCGTAGCGCACCTTGCCAAAGAATTTGTAGCCGTTGGCTTTCTGGCCGTGGTAGCTGATGTGAATGCCGTCGGCGTGCCAATACTCGTGGCCGACTATCTCGCCCTCTTCGTCCCGGGGGCGAATTTGCCAGACAGTGCCGCTGTTCATATCCAGCCCCCAAATGCGGTTGTCCACCAGCCCCCACGGCCCTTCGTGGCAAAAGGTGAGCAGGTGAGACTGGGTGGGCGATGTGTTGACGTGGCCGACCCAATAGTTCTCTTCCCACATCACTTCCCCACCGCTGCCATCCACCGCCACCCGCATCACCCGGCTTAGGGGCATGGCCTCCCAGGTCTCCCGAAAGCCCACGTAGCCCCGCAGCAAATCCACCGGAAAGCGATCCGACATATCCTCCGAGATGCTGGCACAGACGTATTTGCCGTCCGCGGTCGCGTTGTTCATCGACACATCCCAGCCGTCGGGCATTGTGTAAAGCACCCGCTGCTGCAATGTCGCCAAATCGAGCGCGCGTAGCTCGTAGCCATGCCAAAAGTAGGCTTCGTTGTTGCCGCTGTGGACACAGGCACGCAGGAACTCGACTTCCCTGGGCAGGGGCAACTGCTCTAAATCGGTCAGTTGGGTGATCGTGCCGGTTGCCAGCTCCAGGCTGTAGAGATTGGTGGCGTTGTGGCGATCCGACGCGAAGAGCAGGCGGCTGTCGTTGTCGTACCAGCCGGGGTTGGTGAAGTAGAAGTGGTGGCTGTGACCTTTGTGGTTGGTCAGTTGTTCAACCCTGACACCGCTCACAGGATCGGTGTAGGATTGGGAACGCCATTCGCTGGGGAATTGCTGGCCGATAGACATGGTGCCTCCTGGGTGTGGGTCGCCAGATTTTTCGTGTTTGTGCAATGGGCGACGATATTATATCGTATCTTCACCCATTGCACAGGAAAAATAGCTGATCAGATCGAGCGCTTGCAGAACGTAGGTTCACGGTATGTAGTGTCCCCACTTATGATTGACACAGAGAGCCTGAAGAACCATCGTTTATTAGGAAGGAGGTGATGCTTTTGAATGTGCGATTGTAGTCGTTTCACGCTGGTATTCTTTCAAACTTTCCAAAAGACAAGAGGGAGAACAAAAATATGTCACAGGAAAAAGACAGACCAGATGTGCAGGCAGAAATCGTGTCGACCCACGTGCAGGCGATTCAACCCAAAACCCCACGTCAACTTGATCGCCGCATGTTTATTCGGGCGACTGCCGCTGCTGTTGCGTCCGTTGCCACAGTCTCGGCGTTGTCCATTGGAGCGTCGCAATTGGAGGCCCAAGGGACAGATGGGGGTGGTGTCACTACCTATGGGCCTGACGCGCAGCCAATCAGCTACCCCAACAACGATGTGATTGTCCTCAATCCAGAGCGTTTCACCGCCAAGATCGGTAATACACCGATTTTGCGTCTGCATACCGGGAGCATGTGGGCGGAAGGACCTGCCTGGAATGGGGTGGGCAACTACCTGGTTTGGAGCGATATCCCCAACAATATCCAATACCGCTGGCTGGGAGAAGACGGCCATGTGAGTGTTTTCCGCAACCCCTCTGGCAATAGCAACGGAAACACATTTGACTGGCAGGGACGCCAGATTTCCTGCGAACACCTGAACCAGCGGGTCGTCCGTTACGAACACGACGGCAGCATGACGGTGTTGGCTGATTCCTACAACGGCCAGCCCTTCAATTCGCCCAACGACGCTGTCGTACATCCCGATGGCTCTGTCTGGTTTACCGACCCACCCTGGGGCATTGTTGGCAATTACGAGGGTGACAAACGCGATTTCCCCCAACCAGTGACCGGCGTCTATCGCATCGATCCCAGCGGAGAAGTTACGATTGTTGCGGATGATCTGAATCGCCCCAACGGCCTCTGCTTCTCCCCTGATTTTTCCAAATTCTATGTGGTTACTGCCGATGCCAGTATCGTCGTCTATGACGTGGAAAATGAAACATCGCTCGCCAACGGAGCCGTCTTCACCGACACATCCTATGGCGAGAAAAAGGTGGGGTCCGACGGCATCCAGGCTGATGTGGACGGTAATATCTGGGCTTCGGCTGGTTGGAATGGGCCAGGATACGACGGCGTCCATTGTTACGCCCCGGATGGCGAACGCATCGGTCAGATTCTGCTGCCAGAAACCACATCGAACCTGACCTTTGGCGGCCCCAAGCGCAACCGGCTCTTTATCACTGCCAGCCAGTCGGTCTATTCTGTCTATGTGAACACGCAAGGGGCGCACATTTCCTAACCTTGCTAATCTGACGATCTTGGCTGATCCGGATCGTTGCCCTGGTCTTTGAGTGACCACAAATCGATTGGGAGATACGTCGATAGTGCTTTATCGTAAAGATGAAGTGCTGTCGGCGTATCTTTTTACATCCTACAGGAGGTCATATGCGCGGCGTAGTCTTTTTGGGCGATCGAGAATTGGCATTGCAAGAATTTCCGGATCCGTCACCCGGTCCTGGCGAAGTCGTCGTGGAGATCAAGGCATCGGGGATGTGCGGCAGCGATCTTCATACCTACCGCGCGCCCAAGGGCGGCGCGGCCGCGGGGCTGGGGCTGGGCGGCGACGGCTCACCCGTCATTGCCGGCCACGAACCATGCGGTGTGGTGGTGGCACGGGGCAGCGGCGTCACCGACAGCCAGGCCACCATCGGCCAGCGGGTGATGAACTTTCACTACGACGGCTGCGGGGTCTGTCAGCATTGCCGCACGGGCTGGACCCAGATGTGTGCAGCGGGCGCAACCGTCTACGGGCTGACCGGCCACGGCGCACATGCCCCCTACATGCTCATGCCCGCCGAGACCCTTGTGCCCCTGCCCGATGAACTCTCGTTTGTGGAGGGCGCGGCGGTGTCGTGTGGCGCGGGCACAGCCTACAACGCCCTGCGTCGTATGGGGATTCGCGGGGGCAGCACCCTGGCTGTCTTCGGGCAGGGGCCGGTGGGGTTGGCCGCTACCCTCTTTGCCAGCGCGATGGGCGCGCGGGTCTTCGCGGTTGACATCGCCCCGGAGCGGCTGGCATTGGCCCAATCGTTTGGGGCTGAACAGACGATCAACTCGGCCACCCAGGACGCTGGCCCCCTGCTGAAAGAGCTGACCCACGGTCAGGGCGTGGAATTTGCTCTGGATGCCAGCGGCGCACCCCAGGCCAGGGCCGCGGCTGTGCGTTCTTGCCGGGCCTGGGGCACTGCCTGCTTTGTGGGCGAGGGCAACACGGTCACCCTGGACGTGAGCCAGGATATGCTGCGCAAACAGCTCACCCTCATCGGCTCGTGGACATTCAACATCACCGGCCAGGCCGACTGCGCCCGCTTTGTGGCGGACAACCATATTGCCCTGGAGCGGCTCTTCACCCACCGTTTTGCTCTGGACGAAGCCGAAAACGCCTATCAACTTTTCGACCAGCAGACGATTGGCAAAGGCGTCTTTGTCTTCTAGCCAGAAGTCGGATCTTTCAAAAAAGTCCGACTTCTGATTGCGTCTTGCATCCAATCTGGTATACTTCTAAACTGCTTTACCCCACACAAACAGATCACCCTGGGAGGAGACCCCGCATGAAACCGAAGGTATGGATGGACTGGCAGGTTGCGCCAGAATTACAGGATCGTATTCGCGAAGTGGCCGAACTGATCACCGACGGCGATCCGGAGAAGATGATCGGCTGCGAAATTTTCAGCGGTGTGCGAACCAAAATTGATGGCCCAATGATGGACAAGATCGGCCCCCAACTGCGGATACTGGCCCGGCCCGGCATCGGCGTGGATTCTGTTGATGTGGCCGCGGCCACCGCACGGGGTATTCTCGTCTGCAACACCCCCGACGCGCCCACCGAATCCACCGCCGAGCACGCGATCGCTCTGCTCATGTCGATTGCCAAGCGGGTGATTGTGGGGGATATGTATTTGCGTGGGGATCGAACCAGCCTGGACAGAAGCCACATGCGGGGCACGGAACTGTTGGGCCGCACCCTGGGTGTGGTGGGCTACGGGCGGATTGGCCGCCGTGTGGCCGAGATTGCCGCCCACGGCATCAAAATGGATGTGTTGGTTCACGATCCCTTTGTGCCAGCCAGCACTCCGACACCAGAGGGGATCACCCTGACCGACGACCTGGATGAGATTTTCCGGAAAGGGGACTTTGTTACCTTGCACACGCCGCTGATGGAGAACACCCGTCACCTGGCCAACGAGACCCGTCTGCGCATGATGAAGCCGGGCAGCTACCTGATCAACGCCAGCCGCGGGCCTGTGGTGGACGAAGCCGCGCTGATTCGTGTGCTCAACGACGGCCATCTGGCCGGGGCCGCGCTGGATGTGACCGATCCAGAGCCGCCTCTGCCCGATAATCCTCTGCTGAAAATGGTGAATGTGGTCGTCACACCCCACATCGCCTCC
>JAHEML010000384.1 GCA_024643705.1 Caldilineaceae bacterium
ATGAACGCGGGCAATCCTACGGTTGGGCTGGCGGCCCACCTGGGCCAGGCGGATATTCGCATTGCGTCCCGTGCGGCCAGCGCAGACGAAGCCGAGATGCTGCTGGATCAGATGGAAACCCAGGTGCGGCAGCAGGTGGGCCAATATATCTACAGCACCACCCCAGACGAAAGCGTGGAGACGGTGGTGGCGCGGCTCTTGCAGGAAGCCGACGCGACCGTTGCACTGTTGGAAACATCCTCGGCTGGGGCCATTGCCGAACGCTTGCGGGCAGTAGAAGGTGGTGCAGAATGGGTGGTCCATGCCTCTTGGCAAGAGGCCGCGCCGGATGGAGATATCCCAGAGGCAGAGGTCAGCCGGATTGCCGCTGATCTGCGCTCGGCGGCCAGTGCTGCCTATGGGCTGGCGATCCTTTCCACCGGCCAACCCGACGAAGACTTCTATTCCCAGACACCGGGGCAGACCTGGCTGGCGTTGGCTGGCCCCAATGGCACACGAACGGCTCGCTTCCCGTTTGGCGGGCGCGACAACATCAGCACCGCCTGGATCGGCAACCGAGCCTTGGACCTGCTGCGACGGGAACTTGTTGGCATCTAGCGCAGCACACTTTTCACCCGTCACCCTAAACCCATGCCAGTGTCGTCCCTTCTTGCTCTGTTTCGCCAAGCCAACCACCTGAAGAGCCTACCCCGTACAGGGTGGCTCTTTGCTGGTGTCTCCCAGCCGGAGTCTTTGGCCGATCACACCTGCTTGGTGGCGATCTACGCCCTTTTTCTGGCCGAGACAGTGAACGATGATCCCGGTAGCCAGGGGTTGGACTCCCCGCTGGATGTGGGGCGGGTTGCGGCTCTGGCGTTGATCCACGATCTGGCCGAGAGTGATCTGACCGATCTGCCCAAACGCTCCACCGAAGCGCTGGGTGCAGAGACCAAGCACAGGGCCGAGGAGGCCATTGTTTTCAGGCTTCTCTCTGATCTGCCCGCTGGCAAGCATTATTTCGCCCTTTGGCAAGAGTACGACGCTGGTTCCAGCCCGGAGGCTCGGCTGGTGAAGGATGTGGACAAGCTGGAGATGGTGATGCAGGCGATGCGCTATGCCGAGCGGGGGCATACCAATCTGCAAGAATTTGTCCAGGGCCATTCCTGGTTTTATCCCATCAGCTACTCCTTGTTTCGGGAAATGACATCCGCCGAGTCCTCACCATGATCTTCCCGACAATTTTCACGTTAATCTCCACGATAAATAGCCAACCATGAAAATAGAGCGAATCATCCTTGTTGTTGTCGCTTTGGTCTTTCTCATAACCCTGGCGGGCTGCACCCGGTCACGGGGTACGGGTGTTTCGGCTCAGGCTGCGCTTGCGGAAAACCTGGCGAGTGAGGATGTGGTCAGCGACGAGATGGCTGGAGGAGCGAAAGTCTCTGATGAAGCGAGTGCTCCTGATGAAGCGGCGGAAAAAGAGAGTGCCTCGTCGCCAACGCGGTTGCCCGATGAGTCAGACGGCAGTGACACAGCCGACGCCGCCCTGGACCAGCCGCTCACCAATGGTATCTCGCCGGTGTTGGAAATAGAGGAAACGGACAAGAGCGGCAGTGTATCGGTTGTTGATTCGCTTGCCGACGGCTCACCCCTCAATCATACAACTAATATCCTGCTACTGGGGTCGGATCGCCGACCCGATGAAACCAATTGGCGCACGGATGTGTTGATGTTGCTCGCACTTGATTTTGACAAAGGGCAGGCTGCGGTGATCTCTCTGCCCAGGGATATCTACATGGATGTCATTCCGGGCCATCAGCCCAACAAGATCAACGTCATCGACTATTTGGGCGAGCGGGACGAGGCCGGTACGGGGCCGGCGTTTCTGGCATCGATCCTTGAAGAAAAGCTGGGCATCCCTTTTCATTACTATTTGCGCTTCGATTTCGAGGGCTTCAAAGACGTGGTGGATGGGCTTGATGGTCTCGAGTTGACTATCGAATGCCGGGTGTATGAATATCTGCCGGAAGAAAACATCAGCCTCTATTTGGAGCCAGGTATCCAGCGGCTGGATGGCAAAATGGCTCTGGGCTATGTGCGGGCACGCAACCAGGGGGGCGATCTGGAACGGGCGCGCCGACAGCAACGTGTTGTGTGGGCTGTGCGCAACCAGCTTTTCAACGAGAATCAACTACCCCATGTGCCCGCGCTGTATGCGGCCCTACGCAATACGGTGCAGACCGACATCGGTTTTGTCGATGCGATCCGCTTTGCCCGCTTCGCCCTCAATTTGACGGAGGACGACATCCACGGCATGGTGATCGGGCCACCTGATCAGGTGCGGCCCGACTGGAGAGGTGGTATGTCTGTGTGGGTAGCCGACTGGCCGCTGATTGCCCAACGGATACAGACCGTTTTCGAGCGCCCCCCGTTGATTGAGACTAACACGGTGGGCCAAGGGGGAGATCGGGTGCAGTGTCCGTAATCGTCGAGTGATGCTAACAAGGTTTTGGTCGCAGATGTAGCTATCAAGGCTGCTTCTGTCTATGTCAATGGGTCCTTTCCATATTGACCCGTCTATTATTAGCCAGCGGTGTGAGGGGAAGATGAGTCGACGAACGTGTTTGTACATAGCATTATTTTTGTGTCTATCGTTTGTTTTGGCGGGCTGCCAGACCAACGGGTTTGAGATGACCCAGATATTTCAGGGCATGGCGACGCCAACAGCCTCGGCCACGCCGATCTACACGCCCACACCGGCTCCTACCCCAACACAGACGCCGATTCCTCCTCCTTTTAGTATGCGAGAAACAGAAAATTTACTGCTGCTGGGTACGGATCGCCGCCCCAACGATGGTAGTTGGCGCACCGACACGATCATGATCATCGGGATTGATCGCACCTACAACCGGGCGGCGGTGTTGAGCATTCCCCGGGACCTCTACCTGTCGATTCCTGGCTATGGGATGGCCCGGATCAACCAGGTTGACTATCTGGGCGAAAAAGTTTTGGCTACCCCAGGCGGCGGCCCTGCGTTACTTTCCCAAGTGCTTGAAGAAAATTTGGGCTTGACCACGGGTGATTGGATACGCGTGGAGATGAGCGGTTTTGAAGCGGTGGTGGACGCTCTGGGCGGTGTCACCGTAGACCTGGACTGTCCGTTCTACGAGTTAATTTATGATCTTGACGAGCAACAATGGGATTACTTTACCCTGCCTGCAGGCCCAAATGTGCTGGACGGACAGAGCGCCCGCTGGTTTGTGCGTTTGCGCCTGATCGAAAGCGATTTTGGCCGTGCCCGCCGCCAGCGTCAATTCCTGTGGGCACTGCGCGACCAGGCGCTGAATACCAATCTGCTCGTGCGTGTGCCGGAATTGTGGAATGCCTTCCAAGGCCTCTTTGATACCGACTTGTCCCTGATCCAGTTGCTCGACCTGTCGCGCTACGCCGTCTCTTTAGAACCGGGCAACGTACGGGCCGCAGCAGTCACAAATGATCAGGTGGACCGCTTTATCGCGGCCAGTGGGGCCGATGTGCTGGTTATTAATGATCCCTCCAAGATCAGCGCGCTGATCGACGGAATCTGGGAGGGGGAAAGTTTGGCAGAAGCCAATCGTAGCGATGCAGCCAGTTGTCCTGCGCCGCCAGCAGGCGTCCCCAAC
The DNA here is from genome assembly GCA_024643705.1 of Caldilineaceae bacterium. GTDB lineage: Bacteria > Chloroflexota > Anaerolineae > Caldilineales > Caldilineaceae > JACQGT01. The sequence goes on from JAHEML010000384.1 coordinate 3,642, forward strand.
TATGTTCAAATACTCCTCACCCCCACTGCTGAAGCAACCCCTGCCGCAGAATCTGCCGGCGATCAACAGCCCGAAGCCACACCGACACCGGGAGGGTAGACATCGAGGCCTGTGTTCTACTCAATTCCCTCTCCACCACCATCAAAATCGTTGGCCTGACGCAACACCAAAGTCGAAGTCCAGGAGGCAGTCGATGGAAAAGCATCTCCCCCACCAGCACACCATTTCCGTTTCTGTCCTCGCGTTCTGGCCCGTGCTTCTGCTTCTGATTGGTTTGACTTTGCTGGCGAAAAACGCCCCATCTGCGACTGCTGCGGGCCACACTCAACCGCCTTCCCATCGGCCCTTGATCATCAGCCCCGAATCCCTGGCAGGCCCAGCCTGTTTCGCCACCCACGACAATGGCACAACACTCTTTTCCAGCATCGATGCCCAGGCTGTGCAGGATGCCATCAACGTGGCAAGTCCTGACGGCACTGTCAAAATCGCGGGCACATGTGTGGGCGTCACGACGACCGCCGGCACAGAGCAGACCGGCTACATCTCCAAGACTCTGACCCTGCGTGGCGGCTACACAACAACAAACTGGACAACCAGCGACCCAACCATCAACCCCACCACGTTGGATGCGGCCCAGGGCGGGCGCGTGCTCTATCTCACTGGTCCCATTAGCGTGACGGTGGAGAATCTGAGCCTCACCGGCGGCAGCGCCGACCTCGGCGGCGGCATTTTCAACACTGCGGCAACCACGGCGATCAGCAACACCCAGGTCTACAGCAACAGCGCCACGGACAGGGGCGGCGGCCTCTGGAATGAGACGGCGGGCCGCATCACCCTCCATGCCAGCGAGGTCACATCCAACACAGCCGGCCCCGGCGGCGGCGGTATCTACAGCAATGGCGCCGGCACTGTTTTCAGCATTGTTGGCGGCAGCCGGGTAGCGCACAATGCAGCCATAGGCGACGGCGGCGGCATCTACAATGTGGATGCGGGTCATCTGTCAATTGTGGCCAGTGACGTTGTCTCGAATACGGCGGGCGGCTACGGCGGCGGTATCGTCAACTGGCAGAGCGGCGTACTGACTGTAACCAGCGGTAGCCGGGTGGAGGAGAACCGAGCCAACAACGGCGGCGGCATTTGGAGCGGCATGAACGGCAGC
>JAHEML010000385.1 GCA_024643705.1 Caldilineaceae bacterium
CCTTGCACGCGCTGTCAGCCACTCCATTCGGCGCGATCCGTCGCCGGGGGCAACTACCCGCGGCCACACCCGCGCTGCCGCCTACGGTCATCGATGCCGATGGGCTGAACTGCCTTGCGATGATCGACAACTGGCCTGAGTTGCTGCCCGATCCGGTGATTCTGACCCCCCATTTGGCAGAAATGGCCCGGCTATGTGGCATGGAACTTGATGATGTGCGGGCCAATCCCTGGCAAGTGGCCCAGGAAAAGGCCCGGGCCTGGAATGCGGTTGTGCTGCTGAAAGGGCCGTACACAGTCATCGCCGCACCGGACGGGCGGCTGGCCGTGCTGCCGGTGGCAACCCCCGCCCTTGCGACAGCAGGCACAGGCGATGTGCTGGCGGGAACAATCACCGGTCTGCTGGCGCAGGCGCTGGACGCATTCGACGCAGCCTGCCTGGGTGCGTGGCTGCATGGCCGGGCCGGGGAAGTGTGCGAGGAAGAGATCGGCCCCGGTGGGGTCATCGCCAGCGATCTGCTGGGCTATCTGCCCACGGTGATGAATGAGTTGCGGGGGTAGATCAGATGATTCTGCTGGTTGACGATCAAGAGAGTGTGCGCACAAATCTGGGCGAATATCTTCAAAGGTATGGCTACGAAGTGCTGCTGGCCGCTGATGGGGCAGAAGCGCTGCATTTGTTGCGTGATGTTACGCCGTCGCTGGTGGTGCTGGATGTGCAAATGCCCGAGGTGGATGGGCTGGATGTTTGCCGCACAATTCGGCAGACATCCAATCGCGTACCGATTTTGATGATCTCCGGCGAGCGCAAGGAACTGATGGACCGCATTGTTGGCTTGGAAATCGGCGCCGACAAATATCTGCTCAAACCTTTCGACCCAGCCCTACTCTTGGCCGAAGTACGCGCTCTGCTACGCACTGCTCAGGTTTCCAGTAATTCTACCCATGAATGGTTGGTTGTCGATGATCGATTGCGCATCAATCGTCGTCGGCGTACGGTGGTGATGAACGGGAACCCTTTACACCTGACAAGTCACGAATTCGATCTTCTCCTTTATCTGGTTAATAATGCCGGTGTAGCCTGCTCCCGGGATGATCTGATCGAGCAGGTGTGGAAAGATACAAGCGGTGCTGTGTCGGATCAGGCGGTCAACTCTTGTGTGGCTCGGTTGCGACATAAGATCGAAGCCGATGCCGATAGCCCAGCCTATATCGAGTCTATGTATGGATGGGGGTATCGTTTCCGCGTCTTTCATGGGGGCTAAATGGTTTTTGACGTTCGTTTTGGCATTCCCGGCTTTGTTGTTGTGATTCTACTGCTGGCGGCGATTCCGATGTTGATTGCCGTCAGCGGCTGGTTGTATCAGGAACTACGCAATACCAGGGCACGTCTGCGCCGTTTGCAGTCGGAATCATCGCCACCCCGCTTGCCCAGCCGTAATGAAGAAGCCTATCAATACTTCATCGCCACTCTCTCTCACCAGACCTCCAACGCATTACAGGCCACCGTCAGCGCTCTTTCCAACTTGCGCCACCACCTGGATACCGACGAAAATTCCTCTTTGGCATCCTCTGCCCCTGATCAGCAACACTATTTACAACAGATTGAAGAAGAGACCCAACATCTGCTCGCGGTGACGGGCAAGCTGCGTTTGCTGGCCCAATTGGAGATGGAAGAGACGCCTATCGCCTTTCAGCCGGTTCAGCTACGCGGAGCCGTTGCCGATGTAATTATGCGTTCGGCAGAAAAGGCCCAGGCTCAGAGCATCGAACTGCTTTATCACGGCCCCAGTCGCCCGCCCCGGGTGCTCGCCAATCGAGAACAGATCACGCAGGCCCTGCAAAATTTGGTGGACAACAGCTTAAAATATGCTCGGCCCGATAGCCGGGAAATCGTTCTCAGCATCGCCGTGGAACCCAACTGTCTGCGCGTCAGTATCGCCGATGATGGCATTGGCATCAGTCACGTAATGCTCCCCCACATCTTCGACAGCGCCTATCGCGTGCCAGACCCCCGCATTCGGCGCCAGTCTGGCAGCGGGTTGGGATTAGCGATTGTACGGCGTATCGTCGAACGTCATGGTGGCCAGATCGATGCGCAAAGCATCTACGGGGAAGGTACCCTGATCACCTTCACCTTGCCCCAAACAACGCCTGATCTCGACGGCTGACATTTTTCTGTTATTTTTTGCCCCCATTCTGACAAGATTATCCGCTTCGAATCCACTATACTACTCACATGCTGCGCCATGTCCCTGGCGACAGTGCAAAGGAGATACCCATGCGCTCCCGTACTTTGGCAGCTATCCTCTTTCTCGTCAGCATAACGGCTCTGATTGGTCTGTTTAGCCTTCTTTTTCGTGTGCAAGTACAGTCAACTGACATGACCCAACCAGTGGAAACTTCTTCGACTGCTCGTCCTGCGTCTTTGATCGAAATTGACATTCAGCTGCCAACCGTCGAACCTCCGAAACCGGTCTTTGCCGAAAGCTGGGGCCGCACTATTGATATCAGCGATTGGAAATCCTGGGGCGAACCGTTACCGGTGGTCAAAGAGAGCAAGGGCCGTAATGGCAGTTGGGCATTGGACCCCGGCGGCGATGGCAACTATAGCAGTGGCGTCACCTCTCGTTTTCAGATCGATCTGCGCCAGGGCGCGGCTATCGAATTCTGGGCAAAAGGGATAACCAGCCACAAATACTGGCAGAGCCTAGACATCGGCTTCAGCCAGGCGGCCTCAGTGGACGAATATTTAGGCATCGAACAGCAACCAATTCCGCTGGTTGGCATTCATGTCGGCGCTGAAACCGAGCAGGACTATGTCGAATATTTTTTGGGCAGCGAGCGGGAGCGGGAGGTCTATACGCCTCTCAATGATCAGTGGCATCTCTACCGCCTGGAGGTGGACCCGAATGGTTCTGTGCATTTCTTCCGGGATGGTGAACTGAAGTTCGCACCGGAGAATCCCATCGATCTGGACTTGTTTGCAGTTCGGCCGGTTGTGCTGGAAGGGCGCTCCTATCAGACGGATATGCTTATCGACGATCTGGCGATCTACGGTACGCTCGTGCCCCCGGGGGCGTTGGTACTGGAAAGCACTTCGTCGTTTTTCCACGATGGACGGGTGATCAACGAAACCACCGGATTTGTGCGCAGCCCGATCCTGCCTGACATGGACGGCGACGGCGACCCGGATATTGTGCTCTCCAGTGTGGGGAACAGCAATCGCATCTTGGTCTACGAGAATCCGGGACAGTTGGACGGCTCGATCTGGCCGCAGACGACGATTGGCAAAAGCAGCGCCATGATTCTGCAGGTGGCGACTCTCGACTTTGGCAGTGACGGTGATTTGGACATTGTATCTGGCGGGATGACCGATGAAGACTTCGAGATTATCTTGTGGCAGAACAACGGCACTCCTTTTGCCGATAGTTGGAGCCGAATAGGCGTGGGAACCAGTCCGTCCGAGGTGCAGGCCGTTTTGGCCGCCGATATGGACGACGACGGTGATCCAGACCTGATTACCGGCAGCGGCGCAACGGATGTAGAACTGCATCTGTGGGAGAACCCCGGCCAAGGAGCGGGCGGCGCGTGGACCTCTCACGAATTGGGCGCAACCGATGATTCTGTCCTTTCCCTGGCCTTAGTCGATCTGGACGGCGATGGTGATCTGGACCTGATCAGCGGCGGGCGACGGGACGAGGATTATGAGCTGATCGCCTGGATCAACGATGACACACCCTTCAACAATTCCTGGCAGGCCGTGGATATTGGCGACGCGCCGGGGGATGTCTATGCTTTGACTCTGGCCGACTTCGACGGGGATGGCGATACGGATTTGGCGTCGGCAGGTTCCTGGCATGGCGATCCACAGATCGTGCTTTGGCGGAATGATGGTACACCCCTGGATGGTCTCTGGGAAAGCAACCCCATCGGCACGCTGTCAGCGAATACACAATCGCTGGTGGCGATCGATGTAGACAAAGACGGGCGCGTTGACCTAATCAGCAGTAGCGAACAGCTTGATCAAGGCGCAGAGCTTATTCTATGGCAGAGCGGCGACTCCCCCTTCGCCGCTCCCTGGACGCCCCACCCCATTGGCGAGACCGGGCAGACCACACGGCTGACCGCAGGGGATGTAAACGGTGACGGGGTTTGGGATTTGGTGACCGGGGGCGAGACGCTGTTGATGGTGTGGGAGGGTGTAGAGAACGATCATTCCACACAATAGAAATGGGGTTGGTATTGGTGCAGTACAAAACCAACTCTTCATGGAAATCACAGGAGGTTGGCGATGTACGCGGGATCGTTGTCCACAACACTACGGATAGTATTGAGCAGTTTTTTTATCCTCGTTATCGCAGGCACACAGCCAGCAGCCTTTACTGAACGGGCCGCGGCCGACGCAGCCAACACCATCACTGTCACAACCCCGGCAGACAGCGGCCCTGGGAGCCTGCGCCAAGCCATCCTAGACGCGCAGAGCGGGGATACGATCCTGTTTGACACAGGGGTCTTTCCGCCAGCCAGCCCAACAACAATTACGCTGACAAGTGGTGAATTGCCTGCACTCTCGCAGGGCGGCGTCACCATCGATGCCAGTAATGCCGGGGTGATTTTAAATGGAAGCCAACTGGGCACGTGGACGCAATCGACTTATATCGACGATGTGATGCTCACTGTGAACGGCGGCGCCAATATTCTGACAAACGGCGATTATTCCGCGGGTACTGCGCATTGGGTGTACTATGACGACAAACCGGGACACGTGCATACCATCAGTACCG
>JAHEML010000386.1 GCA_024643705.1 Caldilineaceae bacterium
CGCACATCGGGCACAAAAAGGTTGGAACAGGGGTGGAGAATCAGATCGAAGGTGTTGGGGGCAAAACGCGACAGGTCCCGCATATCGCCTTCCACAGTCGTCAATTTCAGCCCTTCCCGGCGAGCGACCTCTCTGTCCCGCGCCAATTGCCGGGGAGAATTGTCGAACACGACCACGGTTGCGCCCACGGATTCCCCCGCCGCTGCCAGGATTGGCCCTTGCTGTCCCCCCCCCGAAGCCAAACAGAGGATAGCCGCCCCGTCGAATGGGGGAAACCATTCGGCGGGAATCGGCTTTGTCGGCGTCAGTACGATCGACCACTCGCCCCGGCGGGCAGCAGCGACAGCGGCCGCGTCCACGGGCAACGTCCATTCGCTGCCCATCTCTACGGCCACATCCCAAGCGCGGCTGTTGTAGCGGCGGATGTCAATAGGATTTGTCATGAGAATTTGCCATTCCTATGTAAGGCCTGGGAGGCTTTTGAACACGAATTGCGCGAATTTGCAGGTGCAATCAACATTTTCGCAGAGAAGTTGAACGTCTATTTATGCCTGTATTTATGCCTGCCGCGCTTTCGCCATGGCAAAGGCGTCGTCTTGGGGTGCGTAACCCAAATCCCGGCGGGAGGTGCTGATGTCCAGCCGTTTGAAGCGGTTCTCCGAGACGCCATGATAGATGCCGAAATCCAGGCTGTCGGGTGCGGTGACTGCCGAGTTGATGAGTCGGGCGCAATCGTCCCAGGTGAGGATGATGTCGATGTAGGGGTGCTCCTCGCTGATCATGGCCGAGTCGCGAGGCTGGACCGCACCAAAACGCAGGCAGATGGACGACAGCTTGTGGGTGGCCGAATAGTAGCGGCCCAACGCTTCGCCCCAACATTTGGTCGCGCCGTAGAGATTCATGGGAAAGATGGGCATATCCGTGTGTACCTGGACATCCTCCGGATAGCCCCACACTGCGTTGATGCTGCTGGCGAAGATCACCCGCCGACAGCCCGCCAGACGAGCCGCCTCGAAAACGTTGTAGGTGGCAATCACATTATTGGGCAATAGGCTCTCCCAGGTGGCTTCCATGCTGGGGTCTGCGCCCAGATGGACAACGGTGTCCATGCCCTGGCACAGGCTGCGCACCGTGTCAAAGTCGCTAAGATCGGCCTGGGTAAAGGGAAATCCGTGGGTCTCTTTGGGGTCTCGTTTGTCGGTGAGAACAAAGTCGTAGTCGTCTTTGTAGACATTCAAAAAGAAGCTGCCGATACGTCCGGCCGCGCCGGTGAGAAGAATTTTCGGTTTCATTGGACGGATTCCTGATCGTGTAAAATTTGGTGGGGAGCCGTTGGTGGGCAGAGATTCGTGCCATCTGTGGCGAACCATACGCTTCTGGCACAGATGCTTTGCCTATCATACCGACGCGTGCTATAAAGAGCAAACAACTATCAACCCTTTTGCCAAAGGCCACCTCAGGAGACCCAGATGAAAATTGACCGCATCGAACTCTTTCCCGTCACCACGCCGCGCCAAACGGGTATTGCCAACCAGCATGTCATTGTGCGCCTGGAGACAGCCGATGGCGCGGTGGGTTGGGGCGAAATGAGCGACCTATCCCATGTGCCCATGTACCAGTTCGACATCCCCGAACTGGAAAAGATGTTGCAACAGATGCTTATGGGCAAAGACCCCCGCAACATTGCCAAAATCATGGACGATCTCATCCGCTTCTTCCCAGACGAGGGGCACATGTACAGCCGTTCCGGGTTGGTGCGCCAGGGGGTCGATCTGGCGCTCCATGACCTGTTGGGCCGGGTGGACAACCTGCCCGTTTACAGCTTGCTGGGCGGCAAACTGCGGGATCGCACCCGGGTTTGCTATCCCATCTTTCGTATGCGTTCGGTGGAAGAGGTGGAGGCAAATCTACAGCGGGTCGAGGATAAACTGGCCGAGGGTTTCGACCTGATCCGGGTCTATGTGGGGGCCAACGCCGAGGCCGACGCCCAGTTTCTAGCTGCTTTCACCGATCGCTTTGCCGGGCGCGTGGAAATCAAATCACTCGACTTTTCCAATCTGGTCAAATGGCGGGAATCATCCAAACTGATCGAGCGCTACTCGGATCTCTGCGACTTTATGCTCATCGAAAGCCCCGTCCCCCGCAACGATTTCGATGGCCTCGCCAACTTCCGCAACTTCAGCCGTTGGCCTGTTTCGGAGCATGTGCTGCACATCCACCACGGCTGGGCGCTGCTCAGTCAGGGCTGCGTGGATATTCTCAACGTCTCACCCTATCTGCTCGGTGGTCTGCAAGCCAGCCTGCGCCTGATCGCCTTGGCCGAGGCTGCCCACGCCAGTGTGCTCATCGGAACCACCCAGGAACTGAATCTTGGCACTGCGGCTGTGGGCCATCTGGTGGCCGCGGCCCGGGTACTCGACTTCCCCAGCGATAGCACCGGCCCGCACCTCTACACGAAGGATGTGGTCAAATCGCCAGTGCAGTATGTGAACAGCCACTTGATGGTACCCGAAGGCCCCGGCCTGGGCATCGAAGTGGACGAAGAGTTGCTGCGGGAGATGAGCGGAGAAGCCCATTGGACCTTTGGTCTGGATTTGGCTGGCGTCCTCGACCGCACAGCAGCCAACCGTCCCTCGGCAGAGACAAAGTGAGCCAGCCGCGCCGATTGCCATCTTCATGCCAACAGAAAGCCAGTAACCGATGAGCCACTCTTACACAGCCGTCCCAGATATGCGATCCGTGCTGGGCGAGATTGCACCAGGCAACATCGTCAGCCACACACTCTACAATGAAGCCACTAGCCGGGCTATCCTCTTTGGCTTCGCGCCCGGCCAGGAGTTGAGCGAACATTCAACACCCATGGCCGCTACAATCCAGATCATCGAGGGAAGCGCGACGCTCACCCTGGGCACAAACGAGATGGCAGCCACACAAGGAACACTCGTTTACATGCCGCCCAGCTTGCCCCATAGCATTCGCGCCCACAACCAGGTGGTCATGCTGCTGACGATGATTAAGGCCAACAACTGATCACATAGGACTCCATGATGCAACTCGGAGCATTTTCCCTTAGCCTGGCTGTCAAAGATATCCACGCATCCAAAGCCTTTTACGAAAGGCTAGGCTTTGCGGTCTTTGGCGGCAATATTGAACAAAATTGGCTCATTCTCAAACACGAGAGCGTGGTGATTGGGCTTTTCCAGGGCATGTTCGAGCAAAACATTCTCACCTTCAACCCGGGCTGGGATGCGAATGCCCAACCATTGGCGAGCTTTACCGACGTACGCGAGCTGCAACGCCACCTTAAAGCCCAGGGGCTGGAGATAACAGCGGAAGCCGATGAGCAGAGCAACGGGCCAGCCAGTTTTGTGATCAACGACCCCGACGGCAACACCATTCTGGTGGATCAGCACGTCTAGACATTCGGCGCACCGCGCAGAGAGACACAAAAGGATTCCCATGGAGAAAGAAGACCGTATAGGATTGATCGTTTTTCCCATCGTCATCGCCATCGCCCTTTTTGTCGCATGGACGGGCAGCCAGGGTGGGGCACAGGTGGGTGGCATCCCGATTTTTGCCCTGTTGGTCGGGCTGAGCTTTCTGGTCCAATGGTTGGCGTTGATCCCGGCCTACCTCCGGCAGACGGAAAAATTCTTCGATCTCACAGGCAGCATCACCTATGTTTCTGTGATGCTGCTCGCCCTGGTGCTTAGCCCAAGCAACGACGGCAGATCGATCCTTCTGGCTCTGCTGGTGATGGCGTGGGCCATCCGTCTGGGAACGTTCTTATTTGGTCGCATCAAAAAGGCGGGCAAGGATGATCGTTTTGATGATTTGAAACCCTCGTTCATCCGCTTCCTCAACGTGTGGACGATCCAGGGTCTGTGGGCTACATTCACTGCCGCCGCGGCCCTGGTTGCCATAACATCCACAACCCACAAGGAATTGGATAGCTTTGCCCTGGTTGGCCTGCTGGTTTGGATGGTAGGCTTTGCCGTCGAAGTCGTTGCCGACAGACAAAAGAGCCGCTTTAACAGTGACCCAGCCAACAAGGGGCGCTTTATCCAGACGGGCCTGTGGTCCCGCTCCCGCCATCCCAACTACTTTGGCGAAATCGTACTCTGGGTGGGTGTGGCGATCATCGCTCTGCCTGTATTGCAAGGCTGGCAATGGATAGCCCTGATCTCGCCGCTCTTTGTGGCCCTGCTGCTCACGCGTGTCAGCGGTGTACCCATGTTGGAAGCCAAATCCGATAAAAAGTGGGGCGGTCAAAAGCAATACGAAGAGTACAAAAAGAACACGCCTGTCCTGATACCTCGGATCTGACATACCATTCGGTGGAGGAATCTCAATGAACAAACCTAAGCGAGAACAAACGATCACAGCGGACGAACTACAGATACTGGACGATCTCTATGCACAGCGAAACCCATCGGGTCGGCCCGGCAGTTGGGGGAGCCTGGTGGAGAATCTGCGGGAAATACGTCGCACGGTTGAAGCAGGGACCATCGTCATTGTGGAGGACAATGTACGACTGCACTCCTGGAATAGTTTTTACACATGGGCGCACGGGCGCTACCACATGCTGGAAGACGGTTACGATTCCTGGATCGGCGACGACAATTCATAGGATCACCCAAGTGCTGCCGCTGCCAGATTCGAGAGCGGCCAAGCAGGGGTGAACTCCACACGGTCGGTTGGGTTGTCAGAACCACACAGGTCAACTCCTGTGCTGGGTCGGCCCAGAAAACAGTACCCGTAGCCCCACCGTGGCCGAAG
>JAHEML010000387.1 GCA_024643705.1 Caldilineaceae bacterium
AAGGCACATGATTCAGCCCCTCTTCCACCAACCTGCGGCAAAGTTCTTTGGCCCGGGGCAGTTTCAGATTCCAGATGTCATCGGTGACGCCGATTTCCGTCGCGCCCAGGCCGTTGACCAGCCACTTCCACTCCTGTACCACGCTCTCCACCGAGCGGGCGCGCCAGGTGTCCCCGGTGACTGGTTTGGAGCAGAAGGTGCATTTGTAAGGACAGCCCCGGCTGGTCAAAATCGTGAAGCTGCGGGCTTGGGTGTCCAGCCCATCGGTCAGGGGTTGCAGATTGGTGTAACGGTCAATTTTGAAGAGATCGTGGGCCGGGAAGGGCAGTACATCCAAGTCCGGGATCATCGGGCTTTCCGGGCTGACGATAAACTCGCCGCCCCGTTTGAAATGAATGCCCGGAATCACCCCCGGTTCTTTGCCTGCTTCCAGGGTGTTCACCAGTTCCAAAAAGCTGTATTCGGCCTCGCCCTTAAAGGCGTAATCCACATAGGCGTCGTGGGGCGGCTGGAAGGATTCTTCGGGCAGAATCGTTAAATGCGGCCCGCCCAGCACAGTGGTCAGCCCGCGCCGCTTGCAGATTTCTGCCATCTCCCACGCGTCCTGAATAAGCGGCGTGGTGGCGGTGATGCCGATCAGATCATAGGGCTTGCCCTGCTCTTCGGCCAGATCAATGTAATACTCGACGGTCACATCTTCGATGGCCGCGTCGTAGATAATCACATCATGGCCGCCCTCGCGCAGGACAGCCGCCAGATAGCCCAATCCCAAGGGGATATGTTTGCGTGCGCTCCAGACTTTGGCTTCGGGGCTGGCGAGAATAATTCGCATCAAATGGCTCCTTCTGCTTCCATCTCTTTACGCAGACCAGTCTTCTCTTTTTTGGGCAGGAAGGTACGCATGGCAATGCGCACGTTGCGGGGCAAGTTGAACCAAAAATCTTTGGTTTTCAGCCGGCGAATGATGGGGGAAGGGCGCAGATAATACTGCCTGTACGCCTTGCGATACATCTCCTCCACCAGTTCCGCGGTCATGTCGCCCAGTTCGTAGCGGGCCTGCTGCTCGAAAAAGACATAATCTTCCCAGTCGTTGATGAGGAAGCGCCCCTGTCGTTTGACGATCTCGTAGACTTTTGTGCCCGGATAAGGGGTCATCATGGAAAAGTTGGCGATAATCGGGTCCAGCTCGATGGCGAAGTCAATCGTCTTCTGCATGGTTTCCCTGGTTTCGCCGGGCAGACCAATAATCATAAAGGCGATGGTTTCCAAGCCAATCTGCTTGGCATTTTTGAAAGCCTGGCGGATGGTGTCGTGATCAACTTTCTTGTCGATGGTGAGCAAGATGTCCTCGTCGCCGGTCTCCACACCAAAGGCCACCCGGCGCAGACCCGCCTCTTTGAGCAGGGTCAGCAGTTCCAGGCTGGCGAGATTGGCCCGAATACCGTTGACAAAAATCCACGGTACGTGGTTAAGCTTGTTCTCAATCAGCAGATGGGCCAGATCCTCCAGCCGTTTGACCCGGATATTGGCGCTGTCGTCCAAAATGCCGATCTCCTGCGCGCCCATATCCTCGACCAGATGGCGCCATTCCAGCAGCACATTTTCCGGGCTGCGGCTGCGCCATTTAATGGGCATAATCGACTGGGAGCAGAAGGTGCAGCGATAAGGGCAACCCCGGCTGGTCATAATGCTGAAGCTGCGTGCGCCGTCGATGTGATCCGTGGCGGGCTGAAGATTGGTATACTTGCTCATGTTGAAGAGATGGTAGGCGGGCCAGGGCAGGCTGTCCAGATCGGCGATGGGGGTGCGATCCGGGTTGTTGTGAATGTGCCCGTCAGTCGTCTTATAGGTCAGCCCTTCGCAGTCCAGAAAGACATCGTTTTCCTGGTGCATAAAGGCTTCTGTGCTGTAGACTGGCTGATCCTTCAAAAAGGCTTCCAGCCGGTTGCTCACGTCGATCCAGGCATCCTCGCCCTCGCCGCGCACCACGATGTCCACATAGGGCTTCTCGCAGCTTTCTTCGGGCAGCACAGAGACATGGGGGCCACCCAACACAATCGGGCAGTCGTGGACCTCTTTGATGTCCCGTGCTGTGCGCCAGGCCTGCTTCACCTGGGGTGTGTTGGCGGTAATGCCCACGATGTGGGGGCGGAATTCCTGAACAAACTCGGCCACGGATTTTCGTTCCACATCCGCGTCAAAGATGACCACCTCGTCGCCCCGTTTCTCGCTGACCGCGGCCAGATAGGCCAGGCCCAGATGGGGTGTGGTGCGGGTGTCGATGGGCAGACGAAAGCGTGGATTGATGAGAGCTACACGCACGGTTGTCTCCTCCTCATGCAAAAGCTAGGACGCGGATTGAACGAAAACGACGGATGTCCGCGGATGAAAATCGTTAAAAGTGTATCACAACGGGCTAATGCACCCAAATTATTCTAAGACTTTTGATAAAAATTGTCTGGTCTGGTTTCAGACGTTTTCCATACGAGAGGGGTGGCGAAATGCGAATTACGCCTTCCGAACAAAGCCACTCATTTGTAACTTTGAATTCGCCCCTCGCTCAATACATTCCCACACCCGGGTCGATCTGCTTGGCCCAAGCGTCGATACCACCAACCATACTCAGCACATTCGTCCAGCCCTGCTGCTTGAGCCACATGGTCACTTGTGCGCTGCGCACACCCCGGTGGCAGAAGGCGACGATCTCTGCGTCTTTGTCCAGCAGAGCGGGTGTCAGCGCGTCCAGTTGCTTCTGGGCCAGTTCGCTCAAGGGAACGATCTCGAACATTCCCTCTGCCATGGAAGCCTGGGTCAGTTCGTGGCGCTCGCGCACATCCAGCAGGATAAATGTTTCGCCATTGTCAATTTTGGCAGAGACGTCTTGCACACTAATTTCCGGTGCGCCGTAGGGATTGGGCATTGCAAAAACCTCGAATTATGCGACGGGTGCGGGTCGGTTGTAGAGCGCTGAGATGTCGATGTCAGTAATCGCGTTGACGCCGGTAATCTCGGCAAAATTTTCTTTAAGCAGGCGTTGAATGCCCAGCCGCATGGTAAGCAGGCTGATAGGGCAATCGATGCACGCGCCCAGCATTTTTACGTGGGCGATGCCTTTTTCATCCACCTTCAGCAGTTGGACATCACCCCCGTCCCGGTAAAGGGTGGGGCGGTAGTCATCCAGCACCTGCTGAATGCGCTCGTTGAGCGGCATAGTTGCAGTCATCATTAAAACAATCCTTTGTGCCGAAGAAACGTGATACGTGAAACGTGAGATCGTTCGAGTGATTTCACGTTTTACGTATCACGCCTTTTTGGGCAAATTGTACATTTCAAGCGTCAAAATCCGCGTCATGAATCATCTGCCGCCCAGCAAACCCAGCCTCAATATCATGCCAGTAGACAAGTTCATCCTCGCCGTAGCGCCAGCAAAGATAGACTTCCTTGCCCCGCCGCAGCGCCACAAAATCGACCAACCCGCTGTCCACATCTTTCACCAGCACGCCCAGTTGGCCGATGCCTTTGATCCCCGCTTCCAGCCGGTCAAATTGGGCAGGCAACTGGCTGGTGGCTGGGTTGCCCCCATTGCCGGCAGCTTTACGCAGGGCGGGCCATGCCTCTGGTCGCAGCCGCAATATCTCTGCCCGCGCCAACTGTGCCGCCTCCATCAACATACGGACGCGAGGCAAGGTACGGCGGGCTTCGTTCAGTGTATAGACGCGCGTTGCCATAAGCGGTGCAAAAGGAAGGCGAGGGCCATTTTGCGCCCTCGCCTTCCGCTTTCCTCGTTGAACGAATAGTTTAGTGGCCGCAACCGTTGCCGCAACCACCACCGGCCTCGGCCTGGGGGCTGCCTGCTGTGCGGAAGCTGCTGCCGCAACCACAAGAGCTGACAGCGTTCGGGTTCTCGATATGGAATCCGCCACCCATCAGGTTGTCCACGTAGTCGATGCTGGCTCCGGCAATGTAGAACATGCTTGTCGGGTCCACCACCACACGCATCCCGTGCTGGGTGTACACTTCATCGCTCTCCTGCACATTGTCGTCGAAGGTCATGCCGTACTGCATACCGCCGCAGCCGCCACCCTTGACAAAGACGCGCAGAGCATGTGTATCCTTCACGCCTTTCTGATCCAAGATCACACCCAACTTCTGGGCAGCGATTTCGGTCAGTGTGATGTTTGTGTTGATTTCAGTCATTACCAATTCCATTGCTTTGTCTCCTTGCAAATGTGAAAAGTATAGGTGGCACGATTATAACAGCAAAGGGTTATTGTTTGTCAATCCGCCTAAATGCGTCTCGCTCAATGCAACGGCACGGAACAGGACACATTCAAGTTCACAGCATCTATCCGCCAATCTGATTCATCGCCCGATTGTGGGCAAAATCCCCCGTCGCCAAGCCGTGACCCCAGGGCTTGTGGAACGCGCCTTCCCGCATCAGTTCGCGCATTTCATCAAAGGTAGCGCCCTGGCGCAGGGGTGTCAGCAAGTCTACTTCATCATCCCGCAGCAGGCAAAGACGCAATTTGCCATCGGCGGTCAGGCGCACACGGCCACACCCCTGGCAGAACGGTTCGGTTACGCTACTGATAAAGCCAAGAGTGCCCTTAGCCCCTGGAATACGGAAAGGACGGCTGGGGTCGACAAAATCATAGCTCGCCTCTTCCAGCGGGCCAAACTCCGCTTCGACAGTGTCTCGAATCTCCTGATACGAGACCACATTTGTCTGCTGGAAGTCGGACACCTCGCCAAAGGGCATCATCTCGATATAGCGCAC
>JAHEML010000388.1 GCA_024643705.1 Caldilineaceae bacterium
TTTTTGGCCCAAAACTTACACCGCTTTGACGGCGCCGACGAAGCAATCCGCCACCTTCACCACCTAATTCATCCCAACGATCTGGTTTTAGTCAAAGGCAGCCGAGCCGTTGGGATGGACCGCATCGTCACCGAAATCAGCCAACGAGACAACTAATGGAATTCCCTCTGACTCTGGGCACGATCAGCTTTTTTATTGCCGTAGTGTGGGGGCGACCGCTGATTCGCCTGCTAAAACGATGGAACATAGGCAAACAGATTCGCATCGAAGGGCCAGGCAGCCACCTGGTCAAAACGGGAACGCCCACCATGGGTGGCTTTCTCTTTGTGCTGCCGGTGCTGCTGATTACGGGGGTTCTCAATCTGGCCGAGTTGGCCGGCTTCAGCCTCATTGGCCAAAGTACGTTGCTGCTCTTTTTTTGTGTGGCTGCCCACACCGTGCTGGGCGCGGTGGACGACTGGCAGGGCATCAAAGGCATCCGCGGGCGGGGGGAAGGGATGAGCGCCCGGGCCAAGAGCCTCACCCAACTTGTGATCGCCTCAATCCTGGTTGCGGTCCTCTACTTTGGCCCACCCGATCTAGATTTCGTGGGTATTCCGGGTCAGGCCGAATTCGTTTCATTGGGCATTTTCTTTATCCCTATCGCCATACTGCTGATTGTGGGATTCAGCAATGCCGTCAACCTGACCGATGGGCTGGACAGTTTGGCGGGGAGCACAACTGCCGTGGCCTTTGCCTCGTATGGGGTGATCGCATTTTTGCAGCGACAGACCTATTTGGCCGCCTTTTGTTTCACAATTGTGGGCGCGCTGCTGGCCTTTTTGTGGTTCAACGCCCACCCGGCCGAACTTTTTATGGGTGATGCCGGTAGCTTGCCCCTGGGGGCAACCCTGGCGCTTGTGGCTCTGATGACAGGCCAATGGCTGCTCTTGCCTGTGATTGGGTTGGTTTTTGTGGCCGAAACAGGCTCGGTGATGCTTCAGGTAGCCTCGGCCAAGCTCAGCCGACGTTTTCTGGGCCGAGATATTCGCATCTTCAAATTGACACCCCTCCACCATCATTTCGAGCTGATCGGGTGGAGCGAAACCCAGGTAAAAGAGCGCTTTTGGCTTGTGAGTGTTTTGTGTGGAATGCTTGGGGTGGCACTGGCCCTATTGTGAGGTATCAAAAAAATGGATTCTGCCATGTTCGATTTTAGAAACCGTACCGTCTTGATTTTGGGGCTTGCCCGCCAGGGGTTGGCCCTTTGCCGCTATTTTGTGGCAGCCGGGGCAAAGGTAATTGTGAGCGACGCCGCCCCCGCAGAAAAATTGAGCGCAGAGTTGGACGCGCTGACCGATCTACCGGTGACACTGGCATTGGGCGGTCACCCACTCTCCCTGTTGGACGGCTGCGACCTGCTCTGCCTGAGCGGCGGTGTGCCTGCACAGATTCCCATTGTGCAAGAGGCCATCCGGAGGGGCATTCGCCTGAGCAACGATAGCCTGCTCACCATGCAGCTTGCACCTTGCCCCGTGGTCGCCATCACTGGCAGCAGCGGTAAAACCACCACAACCACCCTGGCTGGCGAGATGCTGAAGCGCACCTTCGTCAACAGCGCCACGACGATTCACGTGGGTGGCAACATCGGCACACCTTTGCTGGATCGGCTGGACGGTGTTGGCGAAGATGATCTGATCGTGTTGGAATTGAGCAGCTTCCAGTTGGAACTCTTCGATCCGGCTATCGCCTATGGCCCCTTGGCAGGCATCGGGCCGGATGTGTGCGCCATTCTCAACATCACCCCCAACCATTTGGACCGCCACCCGACCATGAACGAGTACACAGATGCCAAGCTGAATTTAGTGCGCCATCTGCGACCCGACAGCCGGGTGGTGCTGAGTGGCGATGATCCAGTCACCCAGCGCTTGACAAGCAGCGACCGTCGTCCAGATACAAAACCCTTACCGGTCGATTGGAAGCTGGACGCCCTGTTGGCCGAAACGAGCATCGAGTTGGCAAACGACAAGATCGAATGCATCTACTTTAGCCGCACCCAACCGCTTGCCGCCGGTGCCTGGCTGGATGAAGAGCAACTGGTCTACAACGGCGTCCCCTTCTGTAGCCGGGGCGATGTGCGCCTGCGGGGCGAACACAACATCAGCAATCTGCTGGCAGCTGCGGCCATCAGTGGCGCGGCTGGGGCCACGACAGAAGCCATGGGCGAAGTCGCGCGGAGCTTTAGCGGCGTGCCCCATCGGCTGGAGGAGGTCTCCCAGCTGGGCGGTGTCACATGGATCAACGACAGCATTGCTACCGCGCCCGAACGGGCCATTGCCGGGTTGCGGGTTTTTACCCCCGGCGAACAGACGCTTGTTCTGCTGGCGGGCGGCAAAGATAAAAATTTGCCCTGGGATGACTTTGCCGAAGAGACTCTGCGCCGGGTCAATTTCCTCATCGGTTTCGGCCAGGCAGGACCGATGATTATTCAAAAAGTGCGGGATTGGGCCGCGTTTCGCCGGGTTACACCGCCGGAGTGTGCCACCGTTACCCGGCTGGAAGAGGCCGTCCAACTGGCAGCCCAGCTGTCCCGGCCAGGCACGGTTGTGCTGCTCTCGCCCGGTGGCACGAGCTACGATGCCTACAAGAACTTTGAAGAGCGGGGCGAACATTTTCGCCGCCTGGTGGGGGCAATGCAGTTGCAGCCGATGTAAGAAAATGAGTGCGTAATGCGTGGTGCGTAAACGACTGTACGCATTACACACTCATCTCGTATCACACGCTGGACGAAACACAAGATATCAAGACCTGATTCCAGAGACAGTGTCACTATGCCAACCAAGAACGCGAATACAACAGGCCGACCGGATGCCAGCCACTATGATTGGGGGCTGATCACCATCATCACAGCCATGCTCCTGTTTGGGATTGTAATGGTGTTCAGCGCCAGCTTCCCCTGGGCTATGACCTTCCAGACCACGCCCTACTACTTTATCCTGCGCCACCTGCAATGGGTGGCCCTGGGGTGTGTGGCTCTTGTGGGCGCGGCGATGATCCCCTACACGGTTTGGGAGCGCTGGAGTGTGCCCATGCTCGCGGTGGGTCTTCTCTCGTTGGTGGCGGTAATTGTGCTGGGCGACACCCTATTTGGGGCCAGGCGCACCCTGTTGGGCGGCAGTGTACAGCCCAGTGAACCCGTAAAGATTATTGTGCTCATCTACATTAGCACCTGGCTTGCCAGCAAGGGCACACGTATTCGCGAAATGAACTATGGCCTGATCCCCTTTGGGGTGTTGATGGGGATTGTGGCTGGGTTGATCGTAGCGCAACCGGACATCAGCACAACAATTCTGATCGTGGCAACAGCATCGATTATCTTTTTTCTGGCTGGGGCCGAAACCAAGCAGATTCTGTTTGGCGGCTCGATTGCGGTTGCCACCTTCTGGCTGGTCATCACCCGCAATGTCTATGCCCAGGAGCGGATCAACGCCATGATGGAGTCGGTGCGCAACCCGCTAGCCAGCCCGGTCCATCAGATTTTCCAGGCATCCGAAGCCCTGGTCACCGGCGGCCCCCTGGGAACCGGCTTGGGATTCAGCCTTGAAAAGTTCCCCGGCAACCTGCCGCTCAGTTGGTCGGATAATATCTTTGCCATTGTGGGAGAAGAGATGGGGTTGCTCGGCACGCTGCTGGTCATCTTTCTCTTCGTGCTCTTCACCTACCGTGGTCTGCGCATTGCCTCGCGCACGCCCGACATGTTTGGTTCGCTCTTGGCCGTGGGGATCACCTGCCTGGTGACATTGCAGGCATTGCTGCACATCGCGGTGGCAGTGGCCTTTGCCCCGCCCACCGGCGTCACCTTGCCATTCATCAGCCTGGGTGGCAGTTCGATGGTTACATTGCTTGGGGCCACCGGTATTTTGCTAAGCATCAGCCGCTACCAGGGCTGGCAGTCGTCCACGGGAGCGAGTAGAAAGAATACGAACAATGCGACTTTTGATCTCCGGTGGGGGAACCGGCGGACACGTCTATCCAGCACTGGCGGTTCTGCCCCATCTCGAAAGAGCAACACAACGCGCAAAAACGCTACAGACAGGCGAAAACAGCCAGCCAGAGCGACAACCAGCCGCAGCCGCTAAGCCATCAATCTTGTGGGCAGGCAGCCCCAACGGGGTAGAACGTTCGCTGGTCGAAGCCGAGGGGGTCGATTTTGCGGCCATCCAAAGCGGCCAGATGCGGGGCGCCAACCCATTGACAGCCATTGCCAGTGCGGGAAAAATGGTGGCAGGTGTGGGCCAGGCACTCACGCTCTTGTCCGAATTCCGCCCGGATGTCTGCCTTGTCACCGGCGGCTACGTGTGTGTGCCTGTGGCCGCCGCCTGTCGCATACGGGGTGTGCCGGTACTGGTCTATTTGCCCGATCTCACACCGGGGCTGGCGATCCGAATGCTGGGGCACATTGCCCAGAAAGTGGCGGTCAGCTTCCCCGAAACGGCCCCCACCTTTGGCGATAAAGCGGTGGTCACGGGCTATCCTGTGCGGCAGGCGCTGCTGGACGCCGTACAAGACAGGCAAGAAGCGCGCGCCCGATTGGGGGACGCGTTGGGCATCGGTTGGGATGATGGCGATGGACAACTCCCACTTTTACTCGTCTTTGGGGGGAGCCAGGGCGCACGGAGCATCAACAAGGCGATCTGGTCGGCCTTGCCCGATTTGGTGCCCCAAGCCCACATTCTGCATGTGGTGGGGACACGAGATTGGCCTTTGCTATCCGAGATGCAGCCCGAATTG
>JAHEML010000389.1:0-617 GCA_024643705.1 Caldilineaceae bacterium
GCGCTTGTCACTTGGCCCAAGCTACAACTATCTCACCCATCGACTGACACAGAGGATACTTTGGAGCAGCATAGGCGGGCCGATGACAAAACATCTGCGCCAAAAGCTAGGGTTGCGTCCTTGGCGCTCATTCGGAGAATTGCTCGCCTATGGTCGCAGTCGGAGCGTGCCCTGGCTGTACGGATTCAGCAGCCGCGTCATCCCCAAGCCAGATGATTGGGATGAGTTTCAGCACATCACAGGCTACTGGTTTCTAGACGAGGAACCGAACTGGAAACCCTCTGCCGAGTTGGTGCACTTTTTGGCGAGCGGGCCACCGCCGATCTATGTGGGCTTTGGCAGCATGAGCCATGAGGATCCGGAACGCAATACCCGTCTGGCGCTGGCTGCACTGGAACGCAGCGGGCAGCGGGGTCTCTTGTCAACCGGGTGGGGAGGTATCGCGCAGCAAGATGCACCGCCCAACGTGTTGTTCGTAGACAACGTGCCGCATAGCTGGCTCTTCCCACGCATGGCAGCGGTGGTGCATCATGGGGGTGCAGGCACCACCGGGGCTGGTTTACGGGCCGGCGTGCCAAACATTGTCGTGCCCTTCGCGCCCAACGACCAGCCTGCAT
>JAHEML010000389.1:646-4765 GCA_024643705.1 Caldilineaceae bacterium
ACGGGTGGTGGCATTGGGTATCGGGCCACCCGTCTCCGGCATCAGGCAACTCAGCGTAGAAAACCTGGCCGAGGCCATGCATGCAGCTACAACGGATTCTTCTCTACGCGGCCGGGCCGCAACATTGGGTGAGAAAATCCGGTCCGAGGATGGTGTTGCGCGCGCCGTGGAAGTGATCGAGCAGCACGCCGGCAACTATACCCATCGAGCGGAATGAAAGCGCTCAACCGGGCCTGTTTACAGCACTCCGTAACGCCTTTCGTAACGTTTTCTGGACGCTTTTCCTTTAGAATGAAGGTACTATGACGAAGCAACGAAGCAACAGGCTCTTTTCCATCCCCTCGATAGCCTGGATGATGCTTGCCTTCACAGTAGTGGCATTTACGGGCCAGATTGTCCTCCAGACCATGGGATGCGGCAACCTGATCGATTCATCTCACCCTGAGCCTGCACTGGCCTACGGGATGTGGGTATTACCCATGACGTCGCTCGCCTTTGCGCTGCTGGGTACTCTAATCAACACCTATCAACCCGCTAATCGTTTCGGTTTGCTCGCCAACACATTTGGTTTTGCCATGATGTGGGGTGCCCTGGCTTCTGCCTATGGAGAATGCGGCATCACGGGCAGAGTACCTCTGCCCAGGAGCGAATACGCTGTCTGGGCGGCCAGAAGTGTCGACATGATTGCATACTTGTCTCTGACGATGATGCCCTGGTTGTTCCCAGATAGCCGCTTCCTCTCGGCGAAATGGCGGCGAGTTGGCCTCTTTGGCATCATTCTTGTTCTTGCCCTAACTGTGCTGATGGCGTTCTGGTCAGACTCTCTGAGGGTAGACCCGTTCGGGCGATATCGGATCGACAATCCGCTCAATCTAGGTCACGCTACGACACCCTGGCCTGTCTCTATCATCCAGAGTACTCTCGACAAAATGATCATGCTGTTCTTTTTTGGCGGAATCGTGTCGCTCTTCCTGCGATGGCGCCAGTCTGATGGCGAAATACGCCAGCAGATAAAATGGCTGGCCTTTTTGTTTGCCACAGCGGGTACACTCTTCCTGGCAGTCGAGGTCATAGGGAACGCCTTCAATCCAGCCATTTTCGATGGTTGGTTTTACCTGATCGAACTGACAATCTTCTGGTTGGGGATGCCGGCCGCCATCGGCTTGGCAGTGTTCAAATATCGCCTCTATGACATTGACATTATCATCCGCAGAGCGCTGCTCTATGGGTTGTTAACCGGCCTGCTGGCCCTGATCTATTTTGGCAGCATTGTCGTGCTGCAAGCGCTCTTCCATTCTGTCACTGGCGGCAATTCACCTGTGGTGATTGTCCTTTCCACGTTGCTCATCGCCGCCCTCTTCACCCCCCTGCGCCGCCGGGTGCAAAATGTGATCGACCGCCGCTTCTTCCGCCAGAAGTACGACGCGCAGAAAGTGCTGGCGACTTTCGCCGTCACGGCGCGGGATGAGACGGATTTGGACAACCTGACAAGAGAATTGCAGCAGGTGGTAGCGGAAACGATGCAGCCGGAAAGCGCCGGCGTATGGCTGCTTGGCACAGAAGCCATCCATGGGGAGCAGGTGTAGATAATGAAGTCCAGAACTGAGGCGCATTTCGTGCCGTTCGAGGCGCAGATTCCACCCGGCTGGCGACTGCTGTTGCGCCCCCTGTGGCTGCTTGCTACAGCCATCGCCCTGGGCCTGACGCTGGGGGGGCTGCCTGCCCGCTATGGGGAGTTGCAGCAATTGTGTGACGGGCCGGTCTGCGCCTCGCTCATGTTGACACCAGGCGAGGCCGGGCTGTTGGGGGAGCTTGGCGTCTCTCTCCCCTTCTATGCCACCTATCTGACGCTGGTGGACCTCTTTCTGGTACTGCTCTTTGGCGGGGTAGCCCTGCTCATCTATTGGCGCAAATCAGCCGATTGGAGCGGCTATCTGGTTTCTCTGTCGCTGATCTTTCTGGGGACACTCTTTTATGGAGAAGGTGCCCGGGCGTTGGAACGGGCCTATCCGGCACTCTCGCCATTTATCGGCGGGCTGACCGACCTGTCGATTGTCCTCGCCATTTTGATATTTTATATCTTCCCGAATGGCCACTTTGCGCCCCGCTGGTTTGGGGCTGTTCTGGCTTTCCTGGGCCTGGCTATTGTATTGGAGCCGGCAATCTTTCCTGCTGGCCCCCAAGCTGCATCTGCCTCGCTGGGTCAGGTTGTCACCTTCGTGGCTGGCGCGCTGTTGGGCTTGATCTCCCAGGTCTACCGCTACCGGCGGGTCTCCACCCATCTCCAGCGCCAACAGACGAAATGGGTACTGATTGGCTTTGTGGTGCTGCTCTTGCCAACATTCCTGTGGGCCTTTCTGGTCGAGATATTCCCCCTGCCACCCGGCCCAGCACGGCTGATCTTTGTGGCCGCCATTTTGCCCCAATACCTGCTGATTAGCTGCTTCCCCCTCTCTTTTCTTGTTGCATTTCAGCGCCACCGGCTGTGGGATATCGACATCCTCATCCGACGCACGTTGGTCTACACACTGTTGACAGGTCTGCTGGCTCTGGTCTACTTCGGCAGTGTTGTTCTGCTACAAACAATTTTTGGGCTGATAAGCGGCGAACAGTCACCCGCGGTCATCGTTCTCTCCACCCTGCTCATCGCCGCTTTGTTCAACCCCTTGCGCCGCCGGGTACAGAATGTGATCGACCGCCGCTTCTTCCGCCAGAAGTACGACGCCCAGAAGGTGCTGGCGGCTTTCGCCGTCACGGCGCGGGACGAGACCGATCTGGATAAATTCATGGCCGCACTGTCTCAGGTAATTGATGAGACGATGCAGCCAAGCCGTACCACGATCTGGATCGGGCGATCACAGTCCCACCAGAATTCTGATGGGGTCCAATGAATCCGCAGAATCTGATCACTCACTCACGGACGATACCGGCACTGGCGCTGGTCGTGTTTGGCTATCTGCTCGCGCAGGCTGGCTGGCTTGCCCGCCTCCCCTCTGATGGCTGGTTGTATGAACAAGACAGTATGACTCGTCAGATTCGTTTCACCCAACCCTTGACCGACAGGCTGTCACCCCTACAGGCAGGCGATATTCTATTGTCGGCTGATGGACTCACCATTGCGCAGATTGACGCAACACTCTATACATTCAACTCACCCCACTCAGACCACTGGGAGGAAGGGGGTGTGGTTTACTATACAGTTCTGCGCAGAGGACAGGTGCAAGAATTGCCTATCCCCTTGCGGCGTCTGAGACTATCCGAAATCGTGTCCCAGTTTTGGGCGTCAGGTCTGGCGGATCTCCCTCCCATTGGGTTCCTGCTGGTTGGGCTGATCAGCTTAGTGATCTTTCTGAAACAACCAAACCATTTGGCGGCACAACTTCTGTTGCTGGCAGGGGCTGGTCTGACAGGGGTGGCACTTAGTTTTTTCACAGTTGGTTTCGCTGTCAACTTTAGTCAGCTACCGCTGTTGAGCATTCTGATCAATCCCTGGCCACTGTTTGTGCATGCACCGCTTGCCCATCTATTGCCTATATTCCCAGAACAGAAACGGATTGTACGTGAACATCCGCGGCTCGTTCTCAGTCTGCTCTACCTCAGTGTGCCTTGCAGCTCGCTATTGGCCATCATCGGAAAGATCATCACCCCAGCTAGTTTGAACGTTCTGGGTAGCTTCATCATTCCATTCTTCCCACTAGCCGTTATGCTTCCAAGCCTTGTTCACACGTTTCGTACTGTGCGTGAGCCGATTGCCCAAGCCCAAGCCAGATGGGTGGGGATGGGCATTCTGGGATTGATTGTTCTGACGAACATTGGCTGGATCATACCTGGTCTTGGCGGAAGTGAGTGGTTTTGGGTGGTCAACGTGCTTGGCTACGTTCAGCTTCCAATCTGTCTCGGTATCGCCATCTTCCGCTACCGGCTGTGGGACATCGACATTCTGATCCGGCGCACTCTGCAATATTCCTTGCTGACCGCAATGCTGTCGCTTGTCTATTTCGGCAGTGTTGTCTTGCTGCAAACGATCTTTGAGTCGTTCACGGATGAACAATCTCCGATTGTGATCGTCCTATCCACCCTGCTGATCGCCGCCCTCTTCACCCCCCTGCGCCGCCGGGT
>JAHEML010000390.1 GCA_024643705.1 Caldilineaceae bacterium
GCTATTGCTCTACATTCAACAATTATTTTTAACAACAAAATTTCGGAGAAAACCAATGGTTAAACAAAAGAAACTAGCGTTGGCGGTTCATCTCGCCAGCTTGGGGTTGGTGGGCGTCGCTGTGGAAGTTGGTGTGGGAGTGTTTGTGGGTGTTGGCGTATGGGTGGCTGTCGGTGTGGATGTAGCCGTGGGTCTGCTCTGGGCAGGGGCCGGAATGAGCAATCGATCACCCACATACAACACCAGATCCGAGCGCACATAACGGGGATTGGCTGCTTGCAGCAATGCGGTGGGGATATCATAGCGGTCCGCGATGATCGTCCAACCATCCCCGGCGCGCACGGTGTAGAATTCTTCTTCTGCGACAGGGGCCGTGGGGATTTGCAGCTTTTCCCCAACAATCAACCAGCCGCTGGCACGCACGGCCTGGGGATTGGCCGCCCGCAACTCTTGCACCGAAAGGCCCACCCGTTCGGCCACAACGGTCCAATTGTCGCCCACCTGAACGGTGTAGGTGTAGCCTTCATCCTGGGCCGAAACGGGCAGCGCCAGTAGCAGGGAAATAAGAATCACCATGAGCCAGTGGGGCCATTGGGCCAAAATGTTAAATTGGGTAGTGCGAGTCAACGACGTTTTCATTGCGTACTCCAAAAGTAGCGGCCAGAGGATTGTTTCTTCGGCGTAGTATACTGCCAGTTTGGATTTCCGACAACCAAACGCAGTTGTTTACAAGGTTTGTCCGTGGCTGTGGCTGGGGTACAATCGTAAAATTGTACAACCTTGAATTTTTCGCATTTGCACCAGACGGATTTCCCATGCCACTATCCATCGAATTAACGTTGACATCCATCGCACCCGATGGCCGAGCCATAGGCTATCGACCCGATAACGAACAGGCCGTTGTCGTGGCCGACGCCATCCCCGGTGAACGGGTGCGGGTGGAGATTGTGGAAAGCGAGGCGGAAGGGCAACAGGAGAACTGGTTGAGTGGTCGTCTGTTGGCGGTGTTGGAGGCCAGCCCAGACCGCGTACCCTCCCCTTGCCCCTATTTTGGCCCGCCCACCCCTGTGGCACTGCCCGACGGTTCGATGCTCAACCCCGATGGCGCGCCCCGCTGTGGGGGGTGCATGTGGCAGCACATCGCCTACGAGCGCCAATTGGCGCTTAAACGCGAAATCGTGGTGAATTGTCTGGCTGATGCGCACGTTGTCATCCCGGCGGCGAATGGATTGGCAAATGAATTGACAAACGATGAATTGGTGGATGATGTCATCGCGTTGGGCGACCCCACCAGCCAGGACGAAGATGCTGTGCTGGCATTTGGCTTCTGCACAGAGATGGATTTCGGCCTGGATCGCAACGGACGGCTCTCGTTGCCTGCGCGTACCGGCGGGCTGGTGGCCGTGGACGAATGTCTGCTCCACCAATCCCAGTTGGCCCAACTTTTTGCCGCATTTGCTGTCGACCCGGAAACAGGCGCGGCCCTGGCCGAAGAACTGACAGGCGTCTCGTTGGCTGTGGGCGGCACGGGCGATCTACTGGCCGACGGGCAGACGGGCAGCCTGGTTTTAGAAAGCCGCCGCGGCGATCTCCCCCAGTTGGACCTGGATTTGCCCATCAATGTTTTTGTGCGCCGCCCCGCGGGCGAAGATGCCCAGGCCGATCTTCTGGTGGGCGAGTGGACCCACGCGGCGGCTGTGGGCGCGACCACCTTGGCCGTCTACCCACCCCTGGGAGAGCGTCGCCTTTTTTGGCCTCACGTGCTGGGCAACGAAGCACTGCCCATGATTGCTGGATCCCTGCTGGAGGTGCAACCCTTCGACTATCTTCTCGACATTTGGGCCGGTTTTGGCGCAAACAGCGTGATATTGGCGGAACAGGTGGCTACGATTGTGGCCGTTGAGGATGATCCCCTGGCCGGGGCTGGGTTGCAATCCAATTTGGCCGGGGTAGACAACGTGGACTTTCTGGGTGGCCCGCCCGAACGGGTGCTGGGCGAAATGGTACGGGACAACTATCGTGTCCACGGGGCACTTCTCTCGCCCCCAGATGTGGCGGATGTGCTGCCCCTGCTGCCCCATTTGATCGGGCTGGGTGTTGGGCGTTTGGCGATTGTTGCCGAAGATTGCCATGGGTTTGTGGCCTCTCTGGGCGCAATTCAATCCAGGGGCTATGGGCTGACCGCCATTCAACCGGTCGATCTTCAGCCCCACCAGAGCGGTGTTACGCTCATTGCCCGTTTTGATCGGCTGGCCGAGTCGACACCCGGTTACGTGCCGCCTGTATACCAACCCCCGCCACAATCACGACCAGCCCGACCAGCGCGCTCGGAAGAATCGCCTCGTCGAGCCAAAAGTAGACGTAGACAAGGGACAAAAAAGGGGTCAGGTACAAAACGTTCGAGATGACAAAGGTGTCGCCGTGTTCCAGCGCCTTGAACCAAAAGATATAGCTGACCCCATTGACCAGCAGGCCGTTGTAGAGCAGCCAGGGCCAGACATGCGGCGAAGGCCAGACCACACTACCGGTGAAAAGAACCGTTGCCGTCACCGCCAGGAGCGCCACGCTGAAATAGACAGCGGTGCTCAGGGTGGGATCGTAGCGGCCACGCTTGCCCAATACAGAAAAGAGGGCAAAGACAAATGCCCCAGCCAGGGCCAATAAATCACCGGTCAGATTGGTGAGGGCCAGGGTAACAATCTGCCCCTGGGTGACGATAATGATCACCCCACAAAAGCTGATGAGAATGGCCGCCACCCGCGCGCCTGTCAGCTTCTCTCCCAGCAAAACAACTGACAGCAGCGAGACCAAAATCGGCCAGGTGTAGGCAAGGATGAAGCCCTCGGCTGCGGTGGTGCGGGCAAACGCGCCATAGAGCAGCATGTAGTAAAGGTAGGCCCCCAGCAGACCCAATAGCCCCATCCAGGCATAGGTGCGGACACTCTGCCGGGCCAACAGGCGGGCTTTCCCCTGAAAAGCCACCATGCCCGCCAGCACCAGAAACGAGAAGATGGTAGACCAGAAGAGCATCTGTACATTGGTCATTTCGACAAGAATTTTCTTGGATGCCAGGGGGATGGAAGCCCAAAGGAGAATGCAGAAAGAGAGATTGAGGTAGGAGATATGTCGGGGAGAGAAAAACATTGGTGGGGTATGGGGTTTGTGCCGTGTTAATCGATCTGTGGGCATCTGCCAAGAAGTTATTCTTCCTGGCAGATGCCCACATGCGCTCTATCCCAGTGCGGCCAGTGCATCTTCGGGGCTGGCGTCTGGTTTCACATTGTAGGCAGCGTCACGCACGATGCCCTGTTCGTCGATGATAAAATGGCTGCGGACAATACCCATGTACGTCTTGCCAAAGTTGGTCTTCTCCTGCCATGTGCCGTAGGCTTCCGAAATTGTGTGATCTTCGTCAACCAGCAGGGTGAAAGGTAGGTCATACTTATCTCGAAACTTTTGATGGCTTTCTTGACCATCCGGGCTGACGCCAAGAACAATGGCATTTTTGGCTGTGATCTTATCGTGGCTCTCGCGGAACCCGCGAGCTTGGATGGTTCAGCCAGGGGTGTCGTCTTTGGGATAAAAGTAGAGGACTACTTTTTGTCCTTGATAATCAGACAGTTTGACGGTAGCGCCACTATCTGTCAGCGCTTCAAAGTCGGGTGCTGTCACACCACTTTCGAGCTGGGGCATGGAATGTCTCCTGTGAACGGTTGAGCCAACCGGTTTGAGTACATGGTTGACTGATTGACTTCGGTGCCTGATTATATCACCTGATCGACACAATGGGGATTTGCCGGCAACTGATACACAAGTTTAATGAAATTTGTAGGGTAAGATAGGATATACTTTGTGTCGGGCCTCTGTGTCCGTCAGCGTTCCATTCATTGCGGATAGGTATCTTCTCAATACTCCATGAAACAGACCTGTCTGGTCTCCAATTTGTTGAGAAAAGGTGACTACCAAGCAACCCCACCCTAGCCCTCCCCAGAATGGGGAGGAGCCGATCCAGTTCCCTCCCCATTCTGGGGGAGGCTGGGTGGGGGTAGGTAGTTACGAGAAAAGAATGAGCATGGATTTGGGCTTGGCGATCTGCGACTTCTGCGCCCAAAAACAGTGTTTTCGTCGATAGTAGAAATGGATACAGACTATGAACTTCCGAATTTTCCGTTCGTTGCGGCTTGTGCTGGTGGCTGCGCCCTTGCTTCTGACCCTGTTGTGGGTAAGTGGTCAGGCGAGTATGGCCCAGGAAGATAGCCCCGCAACCACCGTCCACTTGGCCGGGATTGCACCAACCCTGGCCGAGCAATTGGCAACCACCGATGGGCCGGTCTCTTTTCTGGTGGTGTTGGATGAGCAGCCAGACCCAGAAGGCTACGTGGCCCGCATGGGGTTGCGCAGTGCGGATCGCACGACCAAGGGCCAGGCGATCTACGACTATCTGACCGACTTTGCCCGCACCAGTCAAGCACCCCTGCGGGCCTGGCTGGATGCCCTGGGGATCGAGTATCGGTCGTTCTACATTGTCAATGCCATCGAAATACAGGGTGACGAATCGTTGGCGCTTGCCCTGCGGGCGCGGGCAGACGTGAGTCGGCTGGCGGCCAATCCGTCTGTCAAGCTATCTGTGGTGGGCGAGCCTGCTGCCGAAAGCCGTGCCGACGACACTCTGGTTCCCCCGCCAGACCCGCCCTATGGTATTCGCTATGCCAATGCACCAATGGT
>JAHEML010000391.1 GCA_024643705.1 Caldilineaceae bacterium
CCTGGATGACCACCCTGGATGACCACGCTTCTCGCCATGCCTGCCACCTGTTTACTTGCCACTCACCCGCACCTGTGCTACGATTTTCGCACTTTCCCAGTTGAATAGAAAACAGAGGAACCCCAATGGCTGATTGCACAAGTTGTGGCACCTGGAACCCCGACGATAAAGATGTCTGCTGGCGCTGCCAGACAAAACTGCCTCGCATCGAAGAAAAGAAGAAGAAGAAACCCTCTGTCTTTTTTGGCCTGCCCACCTGGACATGGGTCATCGTTGTGATTCTCTTCCTTGCGCCCCTCTTTACCCAGTGCTTTTCCGCACCGGCAGGCTAACCGAAATTTGCGACCCGTGACAATACCCCAAAGCTCGGCTCCTGCTACCTTCGATCTGCTCAAAGAATTGACCGAATTACCTGGCATTTCCGGCCACGAGGACGCCATCCGCGCCCGGCTGGTCGAACTTTTCGCGCCCTTGGCCGACGACGTACGCGTTGATCCATTGGGCAATGTGATTGCTCTCAGGCGGGGCACGGATGGCTTGGGCCGTCGGCTGATGCTGGCTGCACACATGGATGAAATCGGGCTGGTGGTGACAAAGCTGGACCGGGGCTTTCTGCGCTTTACCACCATTGGCGGTATCAATGCGCGGGTGCTACCTAGCCAAGATGTAATCGTCCACGGCAAACGTGACCTACCCGGCATCGTCGCCAGCCGCCCACCCCATGTTTTGCCCCCGGCCAGCCGCAAAGAAAATATTCCCAGCAACGAGCTTTTTGTGGATGTGGGCCTGGGTGCAGCCGAATTGTCTGAGCTAGTCTCGGTGGGTGATGTGATCTCCATCCAGCGGGAAACGATTCAATTGGGCCAGGGGAAAGCCACCGGCAAAGCCTTCGACAACCGTGCTTGCCTCGTGGCGCTCGTTCTGGCCCTGCACCGTTTGCAAGATGTGCGCCACACCTGGGACATTTACGCAGTAGCCACTGTACAAGAGGAGGTGGGCCTGCGGGGGGCGGTCACCAGCACTTTTGGCGTTGCGCCAGATGTAGGCATTGCCCTGGATGTGACCTTTGCCGATCAGCCGGGTGCCGCCAGCGACGAGACCCTGGCCTGGGACAAAGGCGCCGCCATCGCCCTGGGGCCGAACATTCACCCCAACGTCTACGCAAAACTGGTGGATACTGCCAAGAGCAACGAAATCCCCTACGTGGTGGAAGTGTTGCCCGGCAACACCGGGACCGACGCCTGGGCCATGCAGGTGACACAGGCGGGCATCCCCACCGGGCTGGTCAGCATTCCCATCCGCAGTATGCACACCCCTGGCGAGACAATCGTCCTGCGCGATATCGAACGCACAGCCCGTCTGCTGGCTGACTTTGCCGCCGGGTTGGACGGGGAAACGCTGGACAATCTACGGCTCGAATAACAAAAATCATTAACGCAAAGGCGCAAGGATACAGAGGCGCTGAGAGGATTTGATTCTTTCTTTGCGCCTTTGCATTACATTTGATGAAATTGCGCGGTGAACTCAGAAAATGACCAACGAAAGTCTCCGATCTCTCATCTCTAATACCCAATACCCACTGCTGGAAGAGCTTTCCACCGCGCGGGGCGTGGCTGGGCAAGAAGGCGCGGTGCGGGCCATTCTGCGCCAAGCCATTACGCCACATGTGAACAGCGTGGAGACCGACCACCTGGGTAACCTGATCGCCCGCAAAGCGGCGCAAAACCCCAATGGCGGCAAACCATTGGGGGTGATGATCGCTGCCCATATGGATGAAGTGGGCGGCATGGTGCAGAAGGTCAACGACGACGGCACGCTCAAATTCCGTGCGGTGGGCGGCATTGATGCTCGTATCCTGCCAGGAAAACGGTTGATTATCGGCCCCCAATCTGTGCCCGGTGTCGTGTTGGAAAAGCCTGTACATCTGGGCCGCAGCAATAGTGCAGCCACCATTGACGATCTGATCATCGACACGGGTGGCGCGTCCGGCATCAACCCTGGCGACATGATCACCTTCGAAAACAGCTACGGTACCGTGGGCCACCTGCTCAAGGGCAAGTCCTTTGATGACCGAGTGGGCTGTTTTATTTTGTCCGAATTGTTGAAACAGGAGTATCCCTGCGACTTGGTGGGCGTCTTTACCGTGCAGGAAGAGATCGGCCTGCGTGGGGCAAAGGTGGCCGCCTACAGCGTTGCACCGGATGTGGCTTTTGCGCTGGAAGGGACAATTGCCGACGATCTGCCCAAAGATGAAGACATCAGTTCCACGACAGTATTGGGCAAAGGGCCGGCCATTTCAGTGATGGATCGCAGCGCCTATGCGGATCGGCGTCTGGTTGAGCTGCTCACCCTGACGGCCCAAGAGCACGCCATCCCCTATCAGATCAAACAGCCGGGGGTAGGTGGCACCGATGTGGGCACCATTCATCTGGCACAGGAAGGCATCCCGTCTGTGGCGGTGGCCGTGCCCTGCCGCTATATCCACGCACCCGCCGCGCTGATGAACCCGGCAGACGTGCTGCATACAATCGAACTGATGGCAAAGGCGCTGGGTCGCCTGCCATCTGTGTGGGAGAGCCAACAATGAAAGAACTGATACGGCGTTTGTGCCAGGTCTATGGGCCGTGTGGACAAGAGGAAGCCGTGCGACGGCTGATCACCCAGGAACTGACCGGGCTGGTGGACGAAAGCCGGGTGGATGCCCTGGGCAACCTGATCGCGCTCAAACGGGGTACGGGCAATGGCAACGCACCGGCCAAACGGGTGATGATCGCGGCGCACATGGACGAGATCGGTGTGATGATCTCCCATGTGGATGCCAACGGTTTTCTGCGTTTTACCAACGTGGGTACAGTGCTACCGAATACCCTTTTTGGCAGCCGGGTGCTTTTTGCCAACGGCAGCCAGGGAACCTTTGGCATGGATGGCAAGCCACTGGCAGTTGAAAAGCCGGAAATGGCGAAAATGTTTGTGGATGTGGGTGCCACCTCTGCCGCCGATTCGCCAGTAGGCGTGGGGGATGTGGGTGTCTTTCGCAGCGAATTTGCCGATCTGGGCAAGCGTATTCTGGCCCCCAGCCTGGATAACCGCATCGGCTGCGCCATCCTCATCCAAGCCTTGAAGGAGCTGACCAACACCCCCAACGATATTTATGCTGTTTTTACTGTGCAAGAGGAAGTTGGCCTGCGCGGTGCAACGACGGCAGCTTTCGGTGTGGAGCCGGATGTAGCCCTGGCCCTGGATGTGACCCTGACCGGGGACATGCCCGAAGCCCACACGATGGAAGTAGCTCTGGGCAAAGGGCCGGCGGTCAAGGTGCTGGACAAACGGATGATCGCCCACCCCGGCGTGCGTCGCTGGCTGATCAACACTGCCCAAGCCTACGACATCCCCCATCAGTTGGAGGTGCTGGAATTTGGCTCCACCGATGCCGCGGCCATGCAGATCAGCCGGGCCGGTGTGCCTGCGGGCGCGATCTCCATCCCCAGCCGCTACATCCACACACCCGTACAGATGGTAGACTACGACGACGTGCAAAACAGTGTGCGCCTATTGGTCAACGCGCTGGGCGGGCCGGTGGACGTGACTCGCTAGTAATAAACCGCTGAAAACTGATCGCACGACTTAGCGCACTTGAGTCAGTTCTAAACGATTGATTCGGGTGTGCTTTTTTTGCCACTACGCTGTTCATCATTTCGGACGGGCAGCTTTGGCACTATCAAGGAGAATCGTCATGGGAATCGTGGCAGATATTGCCATTATTGTAGTCGCTGGTCTTATTGGTGGCATGATTGCCCAGAGGCTTCGTCAACCATTAATCCTCGGCTTTATTCTGGCGGGTGTCTTTGTTGGCCCTTATACCGGTGGCGTGACAGTTGTGGAAGTCCACGACATCGAACTGTTGGCCGAGATCGGGGTGGCACTGCTGCTCTTTGCTCTGGGGCTGGAGTTCTCCTTAAAGGAACTGCGCCCAGTCGCGCGGGTTGCCCTCATCGGTACGCCCATCCAAATCGGCCTGACAATGGCCCTGGGTTATGGAATCGGCCAATGGCTCGAACTCAGTTGGGTCCATTCTCTTTGGCTGGGTGGGCTGATTGCGTTGTCCAGCACAATGGTGCTGCTGAAAACCCTGGGCAGCCAGGGGCGCATGGGCACGCTTTCCAGCCGGGTGATGATCGGCATGTTGATCGTTCAGGATCTGGCTGTGGTTCCGCTGATGATTATTCTGCCCCAACTCAACGATCCAGAAGCCGGGCTACCTATTTTGGGCTGGGCTGCTGTACGTGCCGCTCTCTTTTTGCTGGTGATGTTCTTTGTGGGTACCCGCCTGTTGCCCTGGCTCATGCGGATAATCGCTTCGTGGAATTCTCGCGAACTGTTTCTGCTGGCAATCACCGCCATTGGGCTGGGCGTTGGCTATGCTACTTACCTGTCCGGCCTCTCTTTTGCACTGGGCGCGTTCGTGGCGGGGATGGTGCTCAGCGAGTCTGACTACGGTCATCAGGCATTGAGCGATATCATCCCTTTGCGTGATCTCTTTGGCTTGCTCTTTTTCGTCTCGGTGGGCATGTTGCTCGATCCAGCTTTCCTACTCAACAATATCGGTGTTGTGTTACTGGTTGTGTTGGTGGTTGCCCTGGGCAAAGGGTTGATCTTCGGGACTTTGAGTAGGCTCTTTGGCTATCGTAATATCGTGCCTTTGGCTGTCGGGCTAGGGCTTTTCCA
>JAHEML010000392.1:0-4358 GCA_024643705.1 Caldilineaceae bacterium
ACCATCTTAACAGCCTACGGTGCGACTGTGGGGGTGCTGGTTGGCTCGTATGCTGCCGAGCTTTTTGTGCCCTTGTTTCGGGTTGGCTCTGGCCCCAATGCACCCTTGCCGCCCCTTTTGCCTGTGTTGGCCGGAGAGGAGATTTTACCCATGGTCTTCGCCTTTGCCGGGCTGATGGTTCTGCTTGAATTAGTGGTCCTCTCTTCCGCCCTCTATCGGCGCATCTTCGTGGCCCTGCGTATGGGATATACGGGGTAGGGAGATCGTCGAATTGTGTTTGTCGGTTTCCTGGGCCGAACTGACTCCGAGAGGCGTTGGAAAGTGGGCGATGGTTTAGTTTTTCTACATATAAAAATACGGGTTGTTTTCGCCGCGGGCGACTCTTTCCGCCATTCTTTGTCAACTGATCCGATTTAGGACATATATCCCAGGGCTCCCTCTTTAAGACTATTGACTTTTCCACTATTTTGCCGCATACTTGTGCCGATGGTCGGGTCTGTTGGATGTCCTTTCCAGTCTACTGCACGGCCTCTGGGGCTTCTTCAATAATGCAGTACCCCCTCGCTTTTAATCAACTTTATGGAGACATATTCTATTGGGCTCCCTTCCTTTGTCGAGAACGGATGAAAAGAATCGATCCGGAAACAAACGATGGCTGGTTGCGCTTTTGTTCACGGTTCTGATGGTCGCATCTTTTTGGTTGATTGACGCGTCTTCTGGGTTTGCCCAGGAAGGTAAGGTCGATGCGGTTTTACAGGTTGGGCAAGCCACCAGTACCCCAACTTCCAAACCCACGTCTACCCCTACTGCAACAATTCAAGCACCACCTGTTACCCCAGTGGCGACCGGGGAGCCCGTGGAGGAACTTGACGGGGTTGTGGCTCTACCCATCGGCAAAGTGGACCAATATGATGGTATGACGGTTGGCTTTACCGAAGCAGGGGACCCCTACATGGGCGACCCCGATGCACCAGTGACACTTTATGAATACAGCGACTATTTGTGTCCTTTCTGTAGCCGCCACTTCAATCAGACCCTACCCACGCTTGTTCAGGACTATATTTCCACGGGGAAGCTACAATACGTCTTTTTGGACAACCCCATCGCCAGCCTCCACCCTGGGGCCGAGATAGGGCATGTGGCTGCCCGCTGTGTGGGTGAACAGAGCAGCAGCCAATATTGGGCCATGCATGACGCCCTTTTTAGCCGCCAGTCCGAATGGAGTAGCTTGCCCTCTCCCCGTCAATTTCTGGACACCGTTGCTGCATCCCTTGGGGTTGATATGCAGGCATACACCGCTTGTTTGTGGTCCGAGCGGCAAGTCGAGGTGGTGGCCGCCCGTATCACCCAGGCAGGGACCAATGGGGTCACCGGAACCCCAACCTTTGACTTTGTGCGCAACGGCGATGGCGAACGCTTCACACTTGTTGGGGCCAATCCAGTCACCGTCTATGGGGCATGGTTGGACGCATTGCTGGACGGGGAAGACCCGCCAATCGTCGAGGAACCAAAGGCCGAGTTGCCCTATTGGGCCAATGCCGAAGGGCTTGCCCCTGATCCCGATAGACCTGGGTTTACACTGGCGGGCGACCCGTACAAAGGCAGCCCGGATGCTCTGCTAACCATCATCGAATTTAGCGATTTTCAGTGCCCTGCCTGTGCAAGCCACGTCAATGATGTGCAGCCTGCGGTGGATAGCGGCTTTGTTGAAACCGATCAGGTGCGCTGGGTCTTCAAAAATTTCCCGTTGCGCATCCATCCACGGGCCTTGGCCGCGGCCACCGCCGCCGAATGCGCGGCTGATCAGGATACCTTTTGGCCCATGCACGATCTCCTTTTTGCCCTTCAAGACCAGTGGGCCGACGAAAAGATCGAGGCGGATGTGGATGCCGCCCTGATTCCCTTGGCAGAGGAGCTTGACTTGGACGTGGAACTCTTTCGGACTTGTCTTGGTAGCCGCCAGGCGTTAGAAAGAGTGCTGCCCGATATGTACGATGCCCAGGGCGTTGTCAACAGCACGCCCACCTTCATCTTTCTGGACGGCGAATCAGGCACACTCTCTAAAGGTAGCAAGAGTGTAGATGATTTTAGCGCTCTCGTTACACAGTTTCTCCCATCGGTTGAAAGCCCGTAACCGAGACAACCCAATCTACCCAAACATCTTTCGACACGTATCGATTCAATCCAATCAATCCAAAAAATATGCGATCAATTTAGTCTCAGACGAACCTTGGAACATGGTGTTTCATTGAAATGTAATAATTAGGAGGAAGAAATGTTCGAATCCCCCCTATCTCGAACAACAGTACGTTGGACCCGCACACTAGCAACCAGTGTTGGCGTGTTGATCGTTGCTTTTGCGCTGCTTCTTGCCAATACCAGTAGCGCCTCGGCGCAAACCTGTGTGGATGATGTCACGGGTGTGAGCAATAACTGCACCGCCAATGATGTGAAAATTACGTCGACCGAAATTATCACCGCGGCCAGCCCGGACCTTGTCTGTCTTTCCGAAAGCGATACAGTTTCGGTGACCATCCGCGCCAAGCTGGTGGCTGGTGCCAACCTCCGCTACGATGTGGGTATTTTTATTGCCGAGGATGGCGGAGATGCTTTTACAGGCCAGTGTGCCCGTGGCTTTCTTGATTCTGCATCAACCAATAACAACACCGATGTGGACGTCAATTCTGGGAGCGGCCCGTTCTATAACGCCGAAAATAGTGGTGCAGCTAATGATCCAGCGGACATCTGCGGCGACATCCAACAGAATATCCCAACATTCTACGAACTGTCTCCTGTAACTCTCCCCTGTCGTGACTCTGATGGCAACGGCTTTTTGGACGTCGGCTCCATCGTTACATGGGACAATTCGTCTGGCACCACTTGCGCGAGTATCGACGACGCTGTACCAGCTACCAAGTCGAAATGTAGTTCCAATGCGGCGTTACAACTCCCCATCCAGGTGCCGCCATCGGATGTCAGAATCGTCAAGATTCCCGATGCGCCCATTGTGAATGCGGGTGAACAAATCGGCTTCACGATTTTTGTGACCAACACCCGTCCAGTAGGACCTCCCGGACAAGCAAGTAGCGTTGCGGCCGACAACGTTCTGATCACCGATACCCTCCCGCTGGGATTTACGTGGGTGGAGGTGTCGGACCCCAGCAATGCTTGTACTATCACCGGCACAAACCCACAAGTCTTAACCTGTGACTGGGGTACCCTCGGTGCCAGCGAATCGCGCTCGGTGCGTTTTGTCGCCGCAACCACGGTTGACCATTGTGGCTCAGTACCCAATTCGGCAGCACTGACCTATTCGTCGGGCAGTCCACGTGTAGGCAAGAGCAGCAGTGCGGTGGGGGTGACCGGCGTTGCCTGTAGCACCATTTCGGTGGACAAGGTCACAATCCCATCCGACTCTCCCCAGATATTTTCGTTCGACATCCTAAGCGGCACCATTGTGGTAGAGAGCTTTACTCTTACCGACACCCAACCTGTTCATATCAGCGTTGATCTCACTCCAACGCT
This sequence comes from Caldilineaceae bacterium, assembly GCA_024643705.1. Lineage (GTDB taxonomy): Bacteria > Chloroflexota > Anaerolineae > Caldilineales > Caldilineaceae > JACQGT01. The sequence goes on from JAHEML010000392.1 coordinate 3,526, forward strand.
TACTTACAGCATCGCCGAAAATACGCCAGCCGGTTGGGCATTGACTGGCTCAAACTGCGACAACGGCAACCCTATCAATGCTATTTACCCGGTCGCTGGCGTGCCGCCGTTGGGTACAGGTGTGGCTTGTACCATCACCAATACCCAGCAGGCGCAAATCACCTTTACCAAATCCGTGACAAATGACAACGGTGGCACAGCGCTGCCTACCGATTGGACCCTGCAAGCCTCCGGCCCTGTCACCGTGACGGGTGCAGGTGGTTTTGGTGCTACGACCGTTACCCCTGGCACCTACACACTGACCGAGTCTGCTGGCCCAAGCGGATATACTCCCAGCGGCATCGTTTGTGACAATGGTAGCGGTTCGCAATATACCCTTGCGAATGGCAACGAGCTAACGCTTACGGCAGGTCAAACTGCGATCTGCACCATCAATAATGATGATGATGCACCGAGCCTGACGTTGATCAAGACCGTGGTGAACGACAACGGTGGCAGTGCAGTGGCGGGCGACTGGACGCTGAATGCGGGAGCGAGCAGTGTGACAGGAACGGAAGCTGGCACAGTGGTGACGACGACTGCGGGCACATTCGCTCTGTCCGAATCTTCTCTGACGGGTTACACAATGACATCCCTGACCTGTAGCAACAGTTCGGGGCCGGTGACATCGGTGGATGTGGCTCTGGGTGAGGATGTGACCTGTACCTTTGTGAATGATGATGATGCACCGAGCCTGACGTTGATCAAGACCGTGGTGAACGACAACGGTGGCAGTGCAGTGGCGGGCGACTGGACGCTGAATGCGGGAGCGAGCAGTGTGACAGGAACGGAAG
>JAHEML010000392.1:4458-4715 GCA_024643705.1 Caldilineaceae bacterium
CTGGCACAGTGGTGACGACGACTGCGGGCACATTCGCTCTGTCCGAATCTTCTCTGACGGGTTACACCATGACATCCCTGACCTGTAGCAACAGTTCGGGGCCGGTGACATCGGTGGATGTGGCTCTGGGTGAGGATGTGACCTGTACCTTTGTGAACGATGACAACCCGGCCAGCCTGAAGCTGATCAAGACCGTGGTGAACAATAACGGCGGCAGCAAGGTTGCGGGCGACTGGACGCTGAATGCGGGAGCAAGC
>JAHEML010000393.1 GCA_024643705.1 Caldilineaceae bacterium
ACTACCCCATCCAAGGCCCCGGCCAGCTTCTTCTGGTCTACGTCGTGTTGGTAGAGACCGACGCCGATGCTCTTGGGGTCGATCTTCACCAGCTCGGCCAGGGGGTCCTGCAGGCGGCGGGCGATGGAGACAGCCCCCCGGATCGACACGTCCAGGTCGGGGAATTCCTGGCGGGCCAGTGGCGAAGCAGAATAGACGCTGGCCCCAGCTTCGTTCACGAGCGCATACGCGAGTTGCGAAGCGCTGGATGTGTCAATCGACTTGACCAGATCGGCGGCGAGCTGTTCCGTCTCCCGGCTGGCCGTGCCGTTGCCAATGGCGATGGCCTGCACGTCGAATTGTGCTATGAGCTTTGCCAGCTCTGCCAGGGCCTCAGCCCGCCGGTTTTGGGGTGGATGGGGGTAGAGAGTCGTCGTATGCAGCAGTTTGCCCGTGGCGTCGCAGACGGCGATCTTGCAGCCGGTACGGTAAGCCGGATCGATGCCCATGACCACTCGGCCTTTCAGGGGCGGCTGAAGGAGCAGGGCACGCAGATTTTTCTGGAACGCGCCGATAGCAGAATCGTCGGCAGCTTCGGTCAACGCCTTACGGCTTTCCCGCTCCATGGCCGGAGCAAGCAGCCGGGCGTAGCCATCGGCAATTGCGGCGTCCATTTGGCTGGCAAAGGGTGAGCGGGGGGTATGGTTCAGGTGTCGCGCTGCGTACTGGCAAATTTCGGCTTCTGGCCCAGCCAGACTTACACGCAACACCTTTTCGTTTTCGCCCCGATTCAGGGCTAATACTTGATGGGGCTGCACCCGGCGTACAGTGGCGGCAAAGGTGTGGTAGAGTTCATATTTGGCCTGCTCGTCGGCACCTTCTTTGGTCAGGCGCGCGCTGATTTCCCCTTTTTCATAAAAACGCTCGCGAGCCTGTTGGCGGATGGCAGCGGTCTCGGCCATCTGCTCGGCCACAATATCCCGTGCCCCGGCCAGGGCTGTCTCCACATCTGGCACGCTGTCCGAGAGAAATGTCCGGGCTGCGCTTTCGGGATTACCATTCATCTGCTGGGCCAGGATGAGCTCGGCCAGAGGCCCCAGCCCCAACTCGCGGGCAACGGTGGCCCGGGTGCGTCGTTTGGGACGATAGGGCAGGTAGATGTCTTCTACAGCTTGCAAGGTTTCTGCCGCGGCGATGGCGCTTTTCAGGGCCGGTGTGAGCTGGTCCTGCTCGGCGATGGATGCCAAAACGGTCTGCTTGCGTTCGTCCAATGCGCGCAAATAGGCCAGCCGTTCGGCCACGTTGCGCAATTGTTCTTCGTCCAGCCCGTCGGTGCGCTCTTTACGGTAGCGGGCAATGAAAGGGATCGTGTTGCCTTCGTCGAGCAGTTGCACGGCCCCTTCCACCTGGCGGGGCTGGGTTTGGGTGGCTGTGGCAATGGCGCGGATGAGTTGGTCGTGGGTCATGGTGGGTGTCGGTTGCGCTGGTGGGTAGTTGTTTGCGCCCTGTACTCTGGGCGTGTAGAATCTCATTATACGTCAAGGTGCGATAAATTGAGGATAGAAGCCAATGATGGGACAGTCCCAGAGTGCGAATGGAATGCAGCAGTACACCTATGCCCACCCCCGCCCATCGGTGACGGTGGACGTGGTGTTGTTTACTTTCAGCGACGGCCAGTTGCGCACGCTGTTGATCCAGCGGGGTGGCCCGCCCTTTGCAGACCAGTGGGCGCTGCCCGGCGGCTTTGTGCGCATGGACGAAAGCCTGGAAGCCGCAGCCGAGCGGGAATTGCTGGAGGAAACCAGTGTGGAAAACGTCTATTTGGAGCAGTTGTACACCTTTGGCGAGCCGGATCGGGACCCCAGGGGTCGGGTGATCACGGTGGCCTATTTTGCCCTGCTCAGTGCGGATCAAGCCGGGGCTATGGCCGTGCGCGGGGGCGACGACGCCCAGGATGCCCGCTGGTGGGACCTGTACGATTTGCCCCCGGTGGCCTTTGACCACGCACCGATTCTGGACTATGCGTTGCAACGGCTGCGTTGGAAGCTGGAATATACTGCACTGGGCTTTCTCCTCTTGCCTGCTCAATTCACCCTCTCCGAATTACAATCGGTCTACGAGACTGTTCTGAAAGAAGAGCTGGACAAGCGCAATTTTCGCCGCAAAATCCTTGCCGCCGATATTCTGGAAGAGAGTGGCGGCTACCGGGAAGGGGATCACCGCCCGGCCAAGTTGTACAGGTTTACGGCCAAAGCCATCGAACTGGAACAAGCCCGGCGGCGCTTTCCATAATAGAACGAATCATTTGCCAAACTCATACCCCACGCTTTGCGCGCCGTCCTCACGGCGCGATCGTCTGTTCAGGTCGAGGTTTCCATGTCGAATACTCTCTCCCACTGTGTACGTCGTCTGCTCCCCATCGCTTCTGCCATCGGTTTCGCGGTCACACTTGTCTGGCTACTGGCCGGGGTGACACGCCCAGCCCAAGCCACCGCGCCCGAACGCCAGCCCCAAGCCGTCACCGCAACGAATCTATATGTGGATAGTTCCGCGCCTATCAGCAATACCACCTGCACAATGATCAAGCCCTGCGGCACCATTCAACAGGCTGTCGATCTCTCCAGCGGCGAAACAGTTGTAAAGGTTGCCCAGGGAACCTATGCTGATCTCAATGCAGAGGGTGGGTTGTCCCAGGTTGTCTATATTTTAGACAAGCAGATAACGATTGAGGGTGGGTACGATTCGTCCTTCTTTTCGCCGAACCCAACCAATCCATCCATCATTGATGCCGGGGGTGCTGGCCGGGGGATCGTCATCACGGGAACCCAGCCAGTGACCATCCGCGGGCTGATGATTGTCAACGGCAAGGGCGATGCGGCTGGGTTGGACGGCAACGGCGGCGGTCTGCTGGTGGGAGGAAGCGCCGAAGTTACCGTAGAACAGGTCAGCATTGAGGATTCCCAGGCAGAGCGGGGGGGAGGTCTCTACGTACAGGGTGGCACAATGAACGGTACAGGCTTGTCGGTGCGGATGAACAGCGCTACAGCCGAAGGGGGTGGCGTTTATGTGGCGGGGGGCACAGCCAATATCAGTGGCGGCGCAATCGACGAGAACATCGCTGTGCTGGGTGGCGCAGTCTACGCGGCGGATGGGCAATTCGCTCTGACCGATTCCACGGTGAAGACCAATATCGCCACCGACCGGGGTGGTGCGCTCTTTGTGGCTGGGGGTACGGTGGTGGTGGGCGGGGGCGATGTAGCCGACAACAGCGCGCCCAACGGGGGTGGTGCTGGCTATGCCATCGGTGGTGGACTCCATTTGGCCGACGGCACGGTGCTAAAGAGCAACAGCACCAGCGGGGGCGAAGGACAGAGCCTCTATTTGCTCAACGTGACCGCAATTCTCACCGGCACAATCGTACAGGATCACTCCGGCGAGACCCACGCCATCTTCGCCCAGGATGCGAATCTGCGCATTGGCACTGGCTCTGCGCTGAACAACAACACCATCACCAACACGCTGAATAATGGGGACGGCGGCGTTGTCTTTGTCAGCGGCGGGCACTTGGAGTTGGATGGGATGAGCGCCACCGGTAACAGTGCGCCGGGGGGCAACGGCGGTGTCTTCTTCATTATCACCGCCACCGCCAGCATCCAAAACAGCACTTTGAGCCAAAACAGCGCCTTTGGGAATGGGGGCGCTATTGCCGCCGAGCAGAGTAGTTTGAGTTTTAGCGACACCGATCTATCCAACAACGAGGCTATTTCAGGCACAGGCGGCGCGCTCTACGTGGTCACCGGCACGCTGAATTTGGAAGGCGGCAGCATCGGTAATAACAAAGCCTGGGGCCACGGGGGTGGTGTCTATGGCCGCGAAAGCAGCCTGACCATGGTCGGTGGTGAGATTGTGAACAACGAGTCGATCCTGGGCAGCGGCGGCGGCATCTTTTGGGATGGCAAGGAACTGACCGGCAGCGGTGGGGCCGTGCTACGGGGCAACACGGCGGGCGAAATCATCCTGGCGCGCTCGGCTACCAACAAGCAGAGTCAACTGGCGCCACCCGTGGATGTGGACGCTTATGTGGCCCAAGTATTGGCCGCCCAGTCTGGCGGGGGATCGGGTTGGATTGCCAGCGCTGGTGCAGGGTTCGCCACCACAGACGGCGGCTTTGCCAGCCGGGACATTGCCCGGGTGATGGAGATCGCGGCTGGGGCTATACCTGTGCCCGAACCCACCGCAGGCCATCTGATGCCCCTCACAAGTTTGGAGCTTGCTCCTTCGGCACGGGGCGGGGCAACAGGCCGGGCGGCGATCACAGAAACAACGCCCATCACCCCACGCAGCGGGGGTGGGTTGTATGCGGTGGGTGTCGTCATTGTGCTGGATGGGGTGACGGTTGACGCCAACCGGGCAGAAGAGGCGGGCGGCGGCTTTTTCGTGGAGGGCGGCAGCCTGACCATCGAAAACCCGGACAACAGTTTCACCGGCAATCAGGCCCAAAAGGGGCCAGGCGGCGGATTGGCGATCACGGGGACGCAAATCTCGTTGAGCCATGCAACCCTGACCACCAATCAGGCAGCCAACGGTGGCGGGCTTTATGCAATCAACAGCAGCTTGGCGGCCATGTCCAACACTCTCAAATCCAATCGTGCAACCGCCGACGGGGGAGCCTACTATCTGCTCGACAGCGATCTTGTGCTGGAGAACAACATCATCGAGGAAAACGTATCG
>JAHEML010000006.1 GCA_024643705.1 Caldilineaceae bacterium
GGCGATGCTGTTGCCGGTGGAAACGGTTTCGCCTTGGATGCCGTGGCCTGTACCCTTTTGTAAGACGGTTAAGACGTGGTCTGAGGTGGTTGCTGCCATAGAACCGCCAGACGTGTCGATGAAGAAGGCGCTGCTGCGTCCGTCCAGCAGGTCAGCGTCCAGACCTGAGCCTGCGCCGTCGCTGGCTGTCACAATCCCGAATACCTCGTCATCCCGTGTCAGGGTTCCGGCCACGCGTGCATCGGCTAATGTGCCCGCGTTGATGTTGCCCGCATTGCGGTAAAATCCGCTGCCTTGGCCGGCCAGTTGTCCAGAATTGACGGCCCAGGAGGCATAGGGTGTAAATGCCAGTCTCATGCGGGGGGTCGTCTCGGCATCGGCACCGACTTTGACGCCCAACCAACGATCATTCCCATCAAAGATTGTGGAAGCCAGCGCGGTTGTATCGCCCAGAAGGGTGGAGAACAACCCTTTGCTAACTGCCACATCCTTGATCTCTGTCCACAGGATGGTGCCCCCGGTGGCGGCGTCGTAGATACGGAATGTCATCGAGTAGCTGCCATCCGCTTTGGGCGCACCTGTGCCGGGGTTTGCTAGTCGGCCCTGGTAGTTGACTAAGTGAGTGGTGGCATCGGTTCCGGTTGGTTCCTGCTCGATCCGAGCGGCCTCTACAATTGTGTCGCTTTGGTGGTTGACGGCCAGCACGGCTGTCGCGACCAAGACAATCAGCAATGTTGTCAAACGAGACCAGAATAGAGAACGTGTCATCACTTAAGACCTCCGCAGTATGGGTAGTAGAGCCAAACAGGCAATTCGAAAAATTGAGACCTCGCTGACGTTGAGATCTTCTTTGAGTATAGAATAGGTATTGAAATGTTATGGGCAGGGAAGATATGGTTTGCTGCCAGCCAGATTTGGTGACATGTGCTTGTACGGCGGCCAATTCGCTGGCCAAGTTTCTTGCCAATAACCCGGATGGGGTAGGTTGCCATTTGCCCAAAATTCCGAAAATTCTCAACTAAGCATAGCGTTTCAGTTGCGTCATGTCAAGCCGATTTTTTCAAAAGGAGGGAAAAAGCCGTCGCTGCGTTTGCCAATCATCGGCATCAGGTATTCTCAATTCGTCTCTAGATTCTCCTGAAAATCGTCGATCTATTCAGCAGTCTAGGACACAGTATCCCAGTGATCTGTGTACTTGACGACTTGCTCATTGCCTTCTTTTCCGGCTACGGTGAGCTTCCATCAATCCAGGCGAATTAGCTGGAAGTGAGTGCCGATTTTGGCTAATAACCCATTTGGGTTATTAGCTGTGGTTGCTCGAAATCTGCCCAATCAGACGAGAACGCATGACAGCATAGCGCGTATGGCGGTGTGTGTCAAGCCAGTTAGAAATTTCGGCCTGCACCATATGTGCCGAAATGTGTGTGATGCGTACGATCAACAGCACAAACCCACCAATTCTCGTGGCTGTGTCTGGCCCGTGCCTGCGGTGTAGAACACACCGCAGGCATGGTGTGCCCACTTGACTTGACTCGATCCGATATATATCGGGGCGGCTACGCTCTTCTCTGCGCTTGATCCAAAAATTCTTGAACATGAACAGGCTGCCCAGTGTGGCTGCTCTCGATTGCCGCAAAGATCAGCGCCACCGACTGCAAATTGTCCTGGATATTGGTCTCCATGACAGGGCCGCCGTCCAGCCAATCCAAGAACTGGGCAACGAGCCATGTGTTCATCCATTTTGGCTGACTCAGCAAAGCTATCTCTTCGGATACGCCGTCGCCGGAGCTGCCCTTAGGCGCATATGGGATCTGTTGCAGGGTGCGGTCATCGAGAATTAGGGTGGCACGTTCGCATTCGGCCCGGATGTACTCACGGGTCCAACCGTTCAATCCAGCCGCGTTGGTCTTTGCGCCTTCGTAGATGGCCCGCACACCATTCTCAAAAGTCATCATCACATGCCCCTGGGAGCCGCTGCCATATTCACCCCAGGCTGGATTCCATGTCTGCGCGTAGATTGTCCCGCACTTGGCCCCCGCCAGATCAGCCAGAATGTCCAGGTGATGCACCGCGCCTTCGATCATCAGCGCTTCGTCCATTGTGTGCCGAAAGGCTGCACCCCAATCGCCCGACCGGCGCATATTACAGGTGAAACGGCAGACAAGGTAGTCCAGGGGGCCTGGCCGTCCCGATCGGATTTCGTTGCGCAGGGTCGTCTTATCCTGGTCAAAGCGGTGGCTCATGGTCACCCCCATCTTTTTGCCCGCTGCCTTCACTTTGGCGGCAATGCGTACCGCGCCAGCCATGGTGTCGGCGATGGGCTTCTCGGAGAGAATGTGCAGGTTCTTCTCCAATGCCAAGTCCACAACCCTTTCGTGGAAGGCGGGTGGTGTAACAATAGTACAGAAGTCTGCTTGATTTTCGGCGAAGGCGCGGCGAATATCTGTGTAGCATTGTTCTGGTTTTAGCCCAAGCCCTTCTTGGGCATTGACCAACGCTGCCTCATTCACATCGACAGCGGCAACCACCTCGATGCGGCCGTCTGCAATATTGGGTGGAAGAAAACGGTTGCACCATGCCCGACCCTGACCACCTGTTCCCACCTGAATCATTCGATACTTTTTTTGTGACACAATAGCCTCTCTGAATTGTGAAGGGATGAAAGAGCAACAATGGACATTTTCTACCAGATTGTACGACCAAGCAAAGCAGATCTCCCAGACAACTCGACCCGAAAAATGCGTTTGCACTTTAGACCAATGCTCCGTACAATAGGCACTGTGTCATCCTCTTATGACCATTCCACCGGTCAGCCAGGCTGCAATCCACCATAAAGACGAGGAGGGACAAAATGAAATTGGGCTACAGCACATGGGGCATGCCCACAGTTCCCGTTGATATTGCCCTTGCTCATCTTGCAGGGCTGGGTTTCGACGGCGTCGAATTGACAGTGATCCCCGGCTATAGCACAGAATTGACCAGTCTGACCAAGAGCGAACGACGTCGTATTTTGAAGCTGCTGAAAAAACACAATTTGGCGCTACCTGCTATCGCCGGCCATACCGACCTAATGGCAGATGACCCCAAAACCCATACCACCAACCTGAAACGTTTGCAGCGCACAATCGACCTGGCGGTGGATTGGGCGGGGCCGGATGGCCCCCCTGCTATCGACACCACAGCAGGCAGCTCGCCGGACGCATGGGAGAGTCGCAAGAGCCAATTGGTCGAGCGCACCCAAGAGTTAGCCGAATATGCCCAGGCAAAAGGTGTGATGATCGCTATGGAGCCCCATGTCGGTTCAATTATCGACACCCCGCAAAAAATGGTGGAGTTGATCGAACTGGTGGGCCTGCCCACCGTCAAGGTGAATTTCGACATCAGCCATTTCAATGTGATGGGCTACAGCATCGAAGAATCGGTCTCGGCCCTGGCCCAACACGCCGTCCATACCCACGTGAAGGACGAAACCGGCCGTGCGCCCAACCACCAATTTCTCATTCCCGGCGAAGGTGTCTTCGACTATGTGGCCTATCTGCAATCCATGCAGTGCCACGGCTACACAGGTTATATCTCTGCCGAAGTAAGTGTGATGGTGCAAAGGCGCCCCACATACGATCCCCTGGACGCCGCCACCCAAACCTATGCCACCCTATCGAAAGCCTTCGATGTGGCCGGCATCGACCGGAGAGACTAGCCCATGCCCATGAGTTGCCTGCCTGTTTCACTCTATGCCGACCTGAGCGCGGGGCGGCTTACGTTGGCCGATTGGTTTCGTTTCGCCGCCGAATTAGGGCTGGAAGGGGCCGACATCAGCGTGGCCCACCTGCCAGGGAGAGACGCTTCATCGCTCGCTCCCCTGCGTCACCAAGCCCAAGACGCAGGCGTCGCCATCCCGATGATGGTGACCTACACCGATTTTACCCATCCCGATCCCACCGTCCGCGCCAGACAGGCAGACGAACTGCGCTCCTGCATCGAAGCGGCCACCCATCTGGGCGTACGCTATTTGCGGGTGACCGCCGGGCAGAACCACCCTGGGGTAGAACGTGCCCAAGGGATCGGCTGGGCCAGTGCCGGGTTGACCGCCTGTCTGCCCGATGCCAGCAGCGCCGGTGTTGTACTGGCCTACGAAAACCACACCATCGGCTATGGCTGGGATCACTACGACTTCTCGCTGCCTGCCGATATTTACCTGGAAATTGTGAACAATACCGCCGGTAGCGGCCTGCAATTGCTCTTTGACACAGCCAACAACCTGGTGAATGGCGAAGACCCCTTGCCCTTGTTGGATCAGGTCATCGACCGGGTGGCTGTCATCCATGCTGCCGACATGGCCCGCAAAGGTCATTTTGAGCCGACCGTGGTAGGCACAGGAGTTTCGCCCTTGGCCTCCATCTTCCACCGTTTTCGTGCGGCTGGTTTTGATGGCTGGCTGAGCATTGAAGAGGGTAGCAAAACCGGCCAAGCGGGCTTTCGTCAAGCCATCCCCCTGGTGCGCGACCTGTGGGAAAAGAGCAAGCAATAGCAAGAACAGGAACAAGCAATCAACATTTTTCTCCATTCCGCTCACTCAGGTATCCGATCCTATGTCCCCAAAACCACGAGTTCTCCTGGCCTGCAACCCCCATGTGCGCAATGCCTACTTAACACCCAACGACATCGCCCGGCTGGAATCATTCGCCGAGTGGGATTGGTTTTCCTGTGAGGGGGGTGGCATCTATTCCACCAACACAGACAGCGCGACGGCCCAGCGCCTGGGCGAAACCCTGGCCGATGTCGACGCCCTAATCGTCTGCCACGGAGCACCCACCATCACCGCCGACGTGCTGGCTGCTGCGCCTAAGCTCGCTTTCATCGGTGAATTGGAGGGAGATCGCTTCGCCAGTCGCATCGATCTGGATGCGGCCTGGGCGCGTAACATCCGCACAGTGGACACGACCAATGCCTCATCCTACCCCGTTTCCGAATGGGCATTGGCTCTCATTCTCGTCTCTCTGCGCAACGGAGGCACCCATTTTCGCCAGTTGATTGCCGGTGACACAGGCATGAAACGGGAATTGTTCCCCACCATGCAGGGCGAGCTGTGGGGCAAGCGGGTGGGCTTGATCGGCTGCGGCCACATGGGTCGGCGGTTGATGAGCTTCTTGCGCCCCTTCCAAACCGACATTTTTGTCTACGATCCCTACCTGCCCCAAGAGTTGCCCGAAGTTCTCGGCTTTACCCAAACATCCCTCGAAAATGTTCTGTCCGGGTCGGATGTGGTTGTCTGCCTGGCGCCCCACACACCCAAAACCGAAAAGATGCTGGGCGCAGCCGAGTTCGCCCTGCTCCGCCCGGGCACAGTCTTTGTGAATGTCTCCCGCGGCAAGGTGGTGGATTCCGACGCGCTCATCGTCCGTCTGCGTCAGGGGGACATTTGCGCAGGGTTGGATGTCTTCGACCCCGAACCGATCCCCGCCGACAGCGAAATCCTCCAATTGCCCAACGTATTTCTCAGCCCTCACATTGGCTGGTACGCGGGCGGCGCACAGACTGGTTTCTTTGGCTTGATGGTGGACGAACTGGAGCGCCACTTTGGCGGCCACCAAACCTATTACGATCTCACCCCCCGGTCCAAAGCCAATCGCGCCGGAAAGCCCTCGGCCTGATCTCGTTTTTTCTGCGTACATGCCCAGTGCTGTAGAATTGAATTGCTTATCGCATTCTTAACCATCGACAGCAAACCTGCCATGCACATGTTCCGTCGTGTCATCGATGCAACTGATCAAACTGATACTGCTCTGCCACCTGCTCAGCTATTTTCACCGATTCATACCGGGTGCTGGGTGATCGTCTTCCTTGCCCTTGCAACTCTGCTTTTCCCCACCTCACTCTCCGCCCAACCCACCGCTTCGCAGATGAGCCACCCGCCTGCCCAAGAGGAATCTGCCGATGTGCATGTGGTGCGCTACGGCGAAACCCTGAGTGAGATTGCCCAAGCCTACGGCATGTCTACCCAACAATTGATGCAGACCAACGGCATCACCGACCCGAACACGATTCTTGTCGGGCAAAAGCTGCGGGTACTCGCCACCACATCGCCCCCAGCAGCCGCAGCAGCGCCCAGCAGTCCAACGGCAAGCGCTGAATCTGATGTGCCGGAATCCAAACAGCGGGTGATCTCCCTGAACCCCACAATGACCGTGCGCACCGGGGATACTATTAGCTGGATCGCGCTGCGCTACGGGGTCGATCTGTCAGCACTCAAGGCGTTGAACGGGTTGGACGCCGACAAGAATGATATTGTTGTCGGCCAGACCCTGCTTCTGCCCGCCACCGAGGACGAATTGCGTGTCTCGGAACCATCGCAGACCCATGTTGTGCAGCCCGGCGACAGCCTGGGGTTGATTGCCCAAACGAACGGCGTTTCCGTCGATGAATTGCTGGCTGCCAACCCCATCGTCGACCCCAATACCATCCAACCGGGACAAGAACTTACCATCCCCGGTTCTGTTGTGGAAGCAAACGCGTCACCGGTTGGCCCGGCCCGATCGGGCTTTTTCTATCACAACGTACGTGTTGGCGAAACCATGTCCCAACTGGCCCAGGTCTACGACACCACGCCTCAGGCCATCGTTCGCTACAACAACCTGCCTGACGAAAAGACGATCTTCTTTGGGCTGGAAGTACGCATCCCCTACGGACCACCCGTGCTGGGTCGACGCTTGCCCCCTACCCCCCACACAGGCACAGAATTCATCGTCAGCATCACCCGCCAACATTGCTGGGTGATGCAGGGCAGCTCCATCCTCTACAGTTGGCGTTGCAGCACAGGCCAGGGCCAGTGGGCCACCCGTACGGGCACATTTTTCGTTAAGACCAAACTAGAAACGGCCGAGAGCAGCGCTTATCGGCTGGACATGCCCTATTGGCTGGGTATCTACGATGTGGGCGACTTTGAAAATGGGATTCATGGGCTACCTGTGGAATGGAGCACCGGCCAAAAATTGTGGGACAGCCTTGTGGGACAGCCAGCCACATTTGGGTGCGCCATGCTCCTGGACGAAGACGCCGCAACCCTCTTTGACCTCGCCTACCTGGGGATGCCCGTCCACATCGCAGATTGATCGCTGGAGATTGATCGCTGCGAATTCGACTACATCATCTCTCACTATCTCTCCGTCGTGACATACCATACGGATGGAAACGGTCTGACTTGGGCCGCAGGATGGTAGGCAAACTGTCCAGACTTTGTTCTCGCAATTGGTGTACTATCTGTTTGAGACATAGTGACGCCAAATACAATGACCATTTCGAGGCCAAAGATACACATCCATGAAACAACAAGAATACCAGACCGCCGATCTTCTGCTTGCCCTCAGCCTCTTTTTGGCTCTGCTACTCACATCCAGTGGACGCTTCCCTGGCTTCTGGTAGGTTGCCCATGACCGATTCGTCAAACTACCCACCCTTGCCCGCCGGGAAACTCTCCCCGGCCTTACTTTCCCGGCTGCTTGCCCAGCTGCCCACAACCCATCCACGCCTGCTGCTTGGCCCTGGCGTCGGCGAAGATGCCGCTATTATCGACCCTTCGCCGGATCACCTGCTGGTTGCCAAGAGCGATCCCATCACCTTTGCTACCGATGCCATCGGCTACTATGCAGTCAATGTCTGCGCCAACGACCTGGCCGTCACCGGCGCAACGCCGCTCTTTTATCTGCCTACCCTGCTTCTGCCAACCGACAACAGCAACCAATCGACCATCCAAGCCATCTTCGCACAGATCGCAGCCGCCTGCACCGAACTGTCGATCACTGTGGCAGGCGGCCATACCGAGATTACCCCGGCGGTTCGTCAACCCGTCATAGCCGGAACCCTGCTTGGGCAAGTGGCCCGCAACGCCCAAATCACCAGCGGCGGATGTGGCCCTGGTGATCGGCTGCTGCTGGTGGGCGAAGCGCCCATCGAGGGGGCGAGCATCATTGCACGGGAGCGCCGGGCCGAATTGCTGGCTCTTGGTTGGGATGTTCATCTTCTCGATCAGGCCGCGGGCTATCTCTACGAGCCGGGTATCAGCGTCGTCCGCCCGGCACTGGCCGCGGCCGCGTCGGGGCTGGTCAGCGCCATGCACGACCCGACCGAAGGTGGTGTCCTCTCTGGCATTTGGGAGATGGCCCAGGCCGCACGCCTTGGAATTGCGCTAAATCTGGACGCGATCCCACTCAATCCCCTGGCAGTGAAACTCTGCCGCACTTTCGGGCTGAACCCACTGGGTACCATTGCGTCGGGCGCGCTGCTGTCGACTGCCCAGGCCAAGAACATACCCCATCTTGTCGAGCTTTGGGCCTCGTTGGGTTGGACAGCCACCGAAATAGGCCAGATTACCCCGCAAGCCGAAGGTTGCACAGCCACCCGTGGCGGGCAACCCGTTGCTTTTCCCCGCTTTGCCGTAGACGAGATCACGAAGCTTTGGGCCTAAGTCTATCGGTGGTGCAACAAGTGGCGGCTATGGAAAGCCGCCCTACGTAAGCCCGCTGCATAACCTCGCAAATAGCGTTTAACCAAATGCTTGCATTATACGGAATTATTCCAGTTCGGCCATTTTCCCTCTTGACAATAGAACAAGTGTTCTGTATGATGAACTCATCAGCATTTCCGCTGATAGAGTTGCTTCCATAGAACAGGTCTGCCTCGCGCCTCTTAGACTCAACCGACCCGTCAACCTCCCTGTCCTATGCCGCGCTCCTGCTGGAACGCGACTGAAGATACACGCATTTTTGGTTTAGGGGGAGGTCAACATGGGGCGGCGTCGTACACTGAATATGCAGGCCGATCGGATCGAGCAACTTCTTGCCCACCACAAAATTCCCAGCCGGGTAAACGGTGGCACGGTCACGCCCCGTTTTGTCCAATTCAAGCTGGCAACCGATCTGGGCACCAAAGTCTCCAAAGTGTCTGCCCTGGCCGAGGAGATCGCCATGGCCTTGGGAACCAAGGAGGCACGCATCTACCGCGATGGTGGCGAAATCAACGTTGAAATCCCCGTTGAAAATCCCGACCCCGTTCGTCTCTTGCCTCTCTGCAAACGGCTTACCGTTGTCCCATCTGCTGCGGCTGTGCTGGGGATGGACGAAGAAGGCTTTCCCCTGCTGCTGCGCCTCACGGCCCCAGATGTGGCCCATGTACTCATCGCCGGCACGACAGGCAGCGGCAAAACTGCCCTGGCTCGCACACTTCTCACATCCTTGGCTATGCACAACCACCAGGGCCAATTGCAACTGATCCTGATTGATCCCAAAGGGCGGGGCTTTGGTCCTCTGGCGGGGCTGCCCCACGTGCTAAACGGGGTGCAAAATACGCCCCAGGCCGCACTCTCGTGTCTGGCCTGGTTGGTGCGCGAGATGGAGCGCCGGGACAGCGAAGCCGTTTCGACACCCGTGTTGGTGGTGGCTGTGGACGAACTGGCCGATCTGATTCAGACCGGCGGCAAAGAGGTGGAAGAAAGCCTGACCCGTATCGCCCAGCGGGGGCGCGAAGCGGGCATTCATCTGGTGGCTTGCACCCAGAAACCAACGGCAGCGCTCATCGGCGGCGCGATGAAGGCAAACTTTCCTGTGCGGCTGGTGGGCGCTGTGGCCGGTGCCGACGAAGCCCGCTACGCGTCGGGCATCAGCAATTCTGGGGCCGACAAATTGGGGGGCAAAGGTGATTTTATGCTGGTTGCCCGTGGCTCGATATTGCGCTTCCAGGCAGCGTGGCTGGGTCCCCAGGATTTGAGCCTGGTGACGAATGAGCTACGCACGGGTGTACGCACATCCCGGCGCTGGCAAAACGAGGGTCGGGCAGATGATCTGCCCAACCAGCCGCTTGGCCGCGCCCCAGAGCCTGTGCCCCAGCCGCGTACGCAACTTTCCCTGATGGATCGGCTGCTTGGGCGCACACTGCCCAAACAGGAGATGGGTGGTGCGCTATGAAAAAGCTGGTACTGCTTCTTCTGTTGATCTTTGTGGGCTTTGCCGGGTGGCGGGCAGGCGGTATCCTTAGCCCTGACGCCCTGGGCATGGCGGTGGGTATTCTGCTGGGTGTCTTTGCCAGCCTGCCCGTGGCGCTGCTGCTCTTGGCGGCCACACGGCGTGCCCCCCAGAGAGAATTTGCGCCATCTACTCCCAACCAGTCGGGCCAGCACTCTGGGCAAATGCCGATCGTGGTTGTTGCCCCCCCCGCCCAACCCGGCTACGGGCAGATGACGGGCCAGCACTTTTCGCAGTTGTCCAGCCCCCAAAGCCAGGGATGGCCCACGCCTTATCAGATGCCACACCAGGCACCCCGCCCGGAGCGAAGTTTTACAATTGTGGGCGAGCAGGCCGACTGGGTGGAGGATGATTAACCTTCTTGTGTCCAGGAGTCTCACCCGGAATGTATCCCTCGACGAGCCGTGCATCTGCCCAGATGCACGGCTCGTCTGTTTGATTGAGGGTTGCGCTCTCTGGTACAATAGCTCTCTGGTACGATGATCGAAAGACCCGCCCACCCCACCGGCGCTGCTCGATTTTGCCTATCCGTTATCGGAGTCTCCATGAACTTGCGTCGTCTCTCTTCGGTTTCTTTGGGTCATCTGGCTATCGACATTCTCAGTTCGTCGGTGGCGATGATTCTGACGGTGCTTGCCGTCCCCTTTGATCTCAGCAACAGCCAAATCGGCCTGGGTGTGATGGTCTACCAGTTGGTTGGTTCGCTCACACAACCCTTTTTTGGTGTCCTGGCCGACCGTTTGGGTGGGCGTTGGCTGGGTGCAGCGGGGCTGGCGTGGACGGCAGCGTTCTATTGGGCTGCAACCTTTTCCACCAACTATCCCATGCTACTCTTCTTGATGTCCATGGCTGCCCTGGGCAGCGCGGCTTTCCATCCCCAGGGCGCGATGAATGCCAGCGACGCAGGACAAGGGCGGACGTCGAGCGCAACTGCGATCTTCTTCCTGCTGGGGCAGACAGGGTTGGCCTTGGGGCCGGCCATTGCTGGTTTTCTGCTGGAAGGCTCGGGGCTTGCCGGCGTGCGCATTCTGGCGGGGGCTTCCATTCCGGTGGTCTTTTTGATGGCTTTCTGGTTGCAGCAACCCACCGATTTTTCCCGGCGTAGCGCTGCGGGTGAGACACCGGTGGAAAAACAACAGACCATCCGCCGTTCCGTCTTTGTTGCCTTTGTGCTGGTGGTCGCTTTTCGGGCCACGGTTCAGTCGGGCTATTATGGGCTGCTTCCCAAATTCCTGGCCGATCAAGGCTACGCGCCATCCACCTACGGCCTGATGGTGGGCATTTTCAGCCTGACCCTGGCAATTGGAACCCTGGGTGGTGGCATTTTGGGTGACAGGATTTCCCACCGTACTTTGCTGATCTGGGCGTCGTTGCTGGCGACGCCTTTCACTATTTGGATGCTTTTCAGCAGTGGATGGGCCTTTGGTATGGCTGCTGTCATCGCTGGTCTGTTGGTTGGTGTTCCCCACAGCATTTTGGTGGTGATGGCACAGAATCTGCTGCCCAAGCGTCAGGGGTTAGCCAGCGGCGCTGTCTTGGGCTTTATGTTTGCTGCTGGTGCTGCCGGGACAGGGCTTGGCGGTTGGGTGGCTGATTTTGTTGGATTGCCCGCGGTTCTGCTGCTAATGGCGGTCCTGCCATTGGGCGCGGGTGTATCGGCTTTCTTTTTGCAACGGGATGTGGTTTCTTCTTCCGCTTCTGTATCGGCTCCTGTGCCGGGGGACTGATGGACAAATTCGAACGTGCGCGAAAATTACCGATTGCGTGGGAGGGCAAGCCTCCCCGGCAACGTGTGGGGCTGGCTTTGGGTGGTGGCGCGGCTCGCGGCATTGCCCACGTTGGCGTTTTGGAAGCACTGGAAGAGGCCCATATCCCGATTGATTACATTGCAGGGACAAGTGCCGGTGCGGTCGTTGGTGGGCTGTATGCGGCAGGCCTAAGCATAGCCGAATTGCGCCAAATGGTCTCCAAATTGAACTGGCATGAGGTTGCCACCATTGGTGTTCCAAAATTGGGGTTATTCAACTTTGACAAAGCGGCCCAATGGATTGAAGAGTTGCTCGAAAATCACCCCCGCACTTTTGAAGAACTCTCTATCCCGTTTGTGGCAGTTGCCGCAGATATCATCGAGGGTGAGCTCGTCGCCATCAATTCGGGGAAACTCTCTACCGCACTGCGCGCGAGTTGCAGCATCCCAGGTATTTTCAACCCAACCCGCATGGGCAAACGTCTGTTGGTCGATGGAGGTATTTTGAATAATTTGCCTGTCTCCGTAGTCCAGCAATTGGGCGCAGATTATTCGATTGCTGTGGATCTATTGCCGCCTGGAACCGTGGGAGGCAAAGAACCGAATAATGTGATGGAATTGTCGACCATAGCGCTCTATATGCTGATGCGCTCTACCCATAACGATGGACCAAAAGCAGACAGGGTGATTATTCCGGCGATTGGGCATGTCAACTTCTTTGATCTAGGCCACAAAGACGAATTGCTCAATGCTGGTCGGGCAGCGGCCCAGAAGCTGATTCCCATGATTCGACAAGACTTGGGCATAGATTGAACAGTGGTTACTTGAAACATTCTGGGATTTGCGTAGGATCACTGCCTATTGTATTGTTGTATTATTGCTCAATTCAGCGTTCACCGAACTGGTGCGCACTTGTTATGAAAATCCATTGACTATCCCTTTATTTGAGGAGGATTCCCAACAATGACCCACGTAATTTTTGACCTGTGCGTTCGGGATGGCGCTTGTGTCGAAGTCTGTCCTGTCGAGTGTATTATTCCCGGCCAACCCGAAGATGAATGGCCCTGGTATTACATCGACCCGGAAACCTGCATCGACTGCGGTGCCTGTGTGCCCGAGTGCCCTGTGGACGCAATTCTGCCAGAAGAAGACCTGCCAGAAGAGTATGCTTACACGACAGAGCTGAATGCCATGTTCTTCACCGAAGGCCCCGGATATGCAGCCCTGGAAATGGGCGGATAAGACGAGGTTCATGCCCGAGCCAAAACCCCTGCCCAGGCAGGGGTTTTTCTTTAGATGGTGACAACTAGATGCTGACACGGAAAGGATGTGTACAATGAGTGAAGAAAAGACGATGATGTCCCCTGATTGGGACGCCGTTGAGCGGGTGCTGGTGATCATGGCCCATCCCGACGACCCCGATTTTTCCTGCGCGGGCACAGCCATTCAGATGGCTCGCCAGGGGATCGAGGTAACATATATGATCTTGACCAATGGGGACAAAGGCAATCACAATCCTCTGATTACCCGTAATCAGTTGATTCTTATGCGCAAGGAGGAACAGCGGGCTGCTGCCGAATTGAGCGGGGTTAAAGATGTGATCTTTATGGACGAGGAGGACGGCTTTCTACGCCCAACCCCGGAAATTCGCAAACGGGTGACGCGGGAAATTCGCCGCATTCGCCCCCAACTGATTATTTGCCCCAGTCCAGAGCGCTACTTTTCGGGGAATGGTTACATCAACCATCCGGATCATCGTAACGCAGGGCTGGTAGCGTTGGAGGCCATCTTTCCCGCGGCCGATAACCCCATGTTCTACCCTGATTTGGCTAACGAAGGCTATCGGCCTCACAAAATCAGCCAGCTTTATGTAACCGGCCATGATGACGCGGATGTGGAGATTGATGTCACAGCCGAGATGGACACGAAAATTGACGCGATTCTCAGCCACAAGAGCCAGTTTCCTGAACCCGACCAGATGAGGGGCTGGCTGAAGGAACGCTGGGGCGATAAGCAGGAAGATGGAACCGTGCGCAATTTCGAGCGTTTTCGGGGGTTGCGCTTCGACAGGCCCAGGGGCCGCGCCGTCGAAAAAGAAGAAGAGGCTCAGCAAGCAGAGAAACAGGAAGAAGAGAAGTAGTTAATCGCCAGTGACATCCGTCCAGAAGGTCGATCTCTTGGACTCGGAAGAAGCCGAACTTCTGAAAGTCGATTGGGTGGGGTTGCTTGGTAGTCACCGGACGGTGAAAAAGGGAGCTATCCTATCTTGGATAGCTCCCTTTTTTGTTACTTTGGTGTAGCCGATCCGTGGAAACTACGGTTGAACACTAGGATTGAATACTACCGTTGAATACCGGGCAGGTAGAGACCATGGAAACCTTCGGGGATCAGGCTGTTACCGCTACGGCCAGCCGCTGTGTCGTCGCTCTTGGGCTTCTTGCCTTGGTCGTGTGGCACAGTGACGGTAGCGCTGACTATGGTGGTATCACCACAGGTGTCGGTGGCCTGGTAGGTGATGGTGTAGACTCGGCCACTGCCGCTTGCGGCCCGTTCGGCACGCAACTGGAAGGTGGTGTCGTCCACCGTCACCATGTCGTCGGGCGTATCGCCGTCCCCCAAACCATTATCCGGTTCGTTGGATGTGACACCAACCAGAGAGATAGTTGCATCGGGTGACGAAGTGCTCACCGTCGCGTTGACTGTCACATATTTGTGGTTGGCAGGTCGAAGGATATTCGGCGTCACGCTGACCGATAGCTGAGGAGCCACGCCAGCCAGACAAAGACCAACCAGCACTGGGTCGTGATCGGAGATACGGAACTCATCCTCGTTGTAAAGAGAGATGATCTGCCCAGCCGATTGGAAGTCGGTGTTGTAGTCGAGGACATTTGGTTCATCAGCATTGATGTGCCACTCGCCCACACCGCTTACCTGCCCCACCAGGGTGGCCGAACCGATGGCATGATCCAGGTAGCCCCACTGACCATCAAACACATAGGAGTAGGCGTCTGCCCCGAGCAGGGACTCGATGAGATTGGTGTACCCATGGGTCACATCGGTCAAGGTTGTGATCGGGTCTTCTTGGGCATAGGCGTTGAGATCGCCCACGATCAGGATATCCGGATCGCCCGTGCCTGTGGGATCAGACGCCAGCCACTCGGCCAGTGCCGTGGCCGCGTTGACCCGCACCGCGTTGCAGTTGGCCTGGCCGTCGCCACTGTCGGGGGCGTCGCAGGCGCTGCCCTTGCTCTTAAAGTGATTAACGTCCACAATCACCCGCTCGCCGTTGGGCTGCTCGAAGGCTTGGGCCAGCGAAGGCCGGTTGCGGGGGGCACTGTCGCCCCCGTTGACAAAGGCTACCGAGTTGAGTGCTGCGGTTGTGCCAACCGGGGTAACTGCCGCGGGTTTGTAGAGCAGGCCCACTTTGATGGCGTCATCACCCAGGGCATCAACCTGGCCGGTGGCGCTGTCCACATCGATGAAGGCGTAGGTTTCCAGCGCGCTGGCCGCGTTGAGCTTGTCCACCAGGAAGGCGATGGCGCTGGATGCTGCGTAGCCGTCGTTTTCGATCTCGACAATCCCAACGATATCCGCCTGAGAATCGATGATCGCGGCCACGGTCTTGGGCCATTGGCGGTCAAACTCGTCCTGGGTGTTGGCTCCACGGCAGTCGGCAGGCGAACCAGACAGGCCGTTGGTGCAGTTGTCGACGTTGTCTGGGAGACCGTCGAAGGTGTTGAAGAAGTTGAGCAGATTCATGCCCGCCACCCGCAATGTCCCGCTGACGGGGTTCGACGCGGCAGGGCGGGGATTGGCTGCCACAAAGGTGGGGAGGCCACCACCCAGGGCGTTGAGGGGGCGCACCCGGTAGGCGTTGCCGCTGGCGTTGTTGCCCGCCCAGGTGTAGGTGAGAATGCCCACGATATCTGTGGCCGTATCGCCACCGCGCAGGGTGTTGCTTGCGCTGAGTGGTTGGCCGTCCCGGGCAAAGAGAATCGGGTCGGGGTTCTGGTTGTTGGTGGCGTCGTCCAGGATGATGCGGTTGAGATCGTTGGCCTGTTGGAGAGCGAGAGCAGACGGGCCGGGTGCTGCCACGTTGGTTGGCTGTTGCAGCCGCCCACCAGACGAGAGAACAACCTGACCAAAGCGGCCCAGTTGGAAATGCTCTGTCACGTACAAGGTCTGGGGCAGACGGACGAGCATTCCTTCATAGCGTTCCAGATAGTCGGCAGCCGGCAGAGGCAGGGTTACATCGACTGGCGTAACCGTATCCGTGCCACAGACGGTGATATTGCTGACGCTGCTGATCTGGGTCTGATCCTGGAATTCGCCCGCATTGCCGGTGACCCGCACCACATCGCCCAAGTTGACGCTGTCGCTGTTACCGTTGAAGACGAAGAGGCCATCGGATGTGGCGCTGTCGCCATCGCCGCTGGCATCCTGGATGTAGAAGCCCCGCAGAGCCGGGGAGGAGCCTTCGTAGTCGCCCACGACCACGCCTTGGGTGGAAACGCTACCGGTGATGGCCGCGGCCGATCCGCTGCCCTGAATGGCGTAGATGGGTGTAAAGGGCAGATCGCATACAGGGCCAACCGTGGTGAAGCTCCATTCAAGATCAGCGTCCATGGTATCCGGCGGGTCTTGGCTGTCCTGATCGCTGACCTGGGCGGCATAAATGGTGGCCGTGCAAATCTCTGGGCTGGTAAAGTCGCTATCTGGGTTCAACGTAAAGGTGGACGGCCCGCCGCTGACAGCAACTGTGTGGGAACCACTTGTGGTGCAATCGAGGGCAAACCAAGTGCCGGTCACACTCACCGCTTCGCTGAAGGTGACACTGAGGTCCGCGTCCACAGCCACATCGGTGGCTCCGTCGCCAGGGCTGACACTGGTGACGGCAGGTGCGGCGTCAAAGCCGTAGGTGCTGTTACGGGGATTGGGCGTACCGACGGTGAAGTCGTTGCTATTATCATCAGTGTCGATGGAACCGTCACCGTTGCGTATAGCGGCACTGGTGTTGTTGAGCGTACCTGTAGCTGCGCTACCTTCATAGCAATTGGCGCTGCCGTAACCCACAAAATCCACCACTGTACCGCCCAAAGGGCAACTACCGCTGAGCGCGGTCGTGCTGCTGACCAATGCGACTTTGCCATTGGAACCACTTAGGTTGATCGCACCAGTGAGGTCTGGCGTGGGAAGATTTGGAGTGAGTACATTGGTCGGGGCCTCCTGAATTAGGTAATATTGGCCCGGTTGCACAATGCCCACCAAGTCGGTTCTGTTATTCCATGTTGTGCCGCTCACTGAACCATATTGGACCGACCAGCCAGAGAGATCGACCGGCAATGTGCCCCGGTTGTACAGCTCGATAAAATCGTTGGTGAGCGTAGCTCCAGAGTTGCTACCGCCGCCATAAACCTGGCTGATGACCACATCGGGCGAGACGGCCTGGACGCTCCAAATGCCGAGAAACGACGTGAGAAGAAGTGCAAGGGTTAGCAGGCGCGTTGTCCTGCGTAGGAGGACGATGTGCATTGAATTCTCCTGATGTTAAAGTGCATCGGTAAGGCCGGTGCGCCGTGTTGATTTTTTTGCCGTGCAAAGAAAAACCTCCGGTGAAGTAGACGTTGGTTTATGCCAGTAGTCTGTTCGTAGGAGGTTTTTTGTGTACAGCCACCCAAACATTTGGGACGACGTGCAAGTTGTTTTGTTGCCATTGTTGCAGCAGGAAATCGGTTGCCAATCAAGCAACCGATTTCCTGCCAGTGTCAACTATTGCGCTTCGGACATCAATTCTTCTTGGGTCTCATTGGCAAATTCGGTCAAGTTTGCCAGTGTCTCTGCAACATCCGCACCCTGCATGATGGAGTTGAATCCTTCTTCGGCTGCATCACGCACAGCTGTGTAGGAAATGAGCTGTGGTTCGTAGTAGCTGAAGGGCAGCAACGCGGCGGCCTGCGCCCACTGGGGATTCTCGGTGTAATAATCCGTCAGGAAGGCTTCGGTTCCGGCGCGGGTGGGGAAGTAGCCACTGATCATATCCCACTGGGCCTGAATTTCGGGCGAAGTGAACCACTTGATGAAGAGCCAGGCAGCCAGTTGCTGCTCTGGTGTGGTGACAGCAACCATCACGTCGCCACCATAGACATTCTGCACAGGCTCGGCAGTCGTGTGGGGGATGGCAGCCACGCCCCAGGCATCCGGGTCTTTGCTGTTTTCGGTGGCAAAGGTATTTACGTCACCAG
>JAHEML010000394.1 GCA_024643705.1 Caldilineaceae bacterium
TCATGTAGTCCGGGAGCGTTTGGCCCAGGTGTCGGCGAATCTCGTTAACTGTGGGTGGGGGCCAACTATGGGGAGCCAACCAGGCAGCCAGCCGGTCTTCGCCGTTGGCATCGGTCTGGGCCATGACCACAACTTCGGCCAGGCTTCCCGTCGCCATCAATGCTGCTTCGATCTCGACAATCTCGACTCGATGGCCGCGTATCTTCGCTTGGAAATCCCGTCTACCCAGGAAGTAGATACAGCCATCGGGGCGCATCACCCCCAGATCGCCGGTTAAGTAGATACGCGCTGTAGGGTCATCCGGGTCTGGCAGGAATTTGGCATCTGTTAGGTCTGGTCGGCGCCAGTAGCCAGGCGACATAAAGTGGCTGCGTGCCCCAATCTCACCTACCTGGCCTACCGGTACCACATTGCGTTGTTCGTCCAGAATAAGAACGTCTATACTGCGGACCGCATAGCCTATCGGCATCTGGTTTTCGACAAACTCGGTTTCGGCTGTCATGTGGAAATGTGTAATGATTTTTGATTCGGATGCCGCATAGCCAAAACGTATACAAGCAGTTGGCGCAAAGCGGTCTCGAAAAAGCTCCCAATCCGACACAAACATCTTTTCGGCCCCAAGGCGAAAAAAACGAAGCCACGGGAAATTTTCGCCAACAGGCAACGTGGCCGCCCATTGGCGGAAAAGAGAAGGAACAATGGTGAAAATGGTTATCTGCTCGTCGCCTACCCAACTTGAAATCTCGTCACTGCCTCGCTGTTTCATATCAAAAGGATAAAGACCTGCACCCACTAAGTGTGCCGCAAAGATGGACGACGCGGCACCGTTGAAGCTGATTGATGAGGTGAATCCCACACAATCTTGAGGACAGAGATGGCTATGGTTACTCATGCTTCTGCTAAAGTTGAGAACATCTTTGTGATTGATAATGACTCCTTTGGGGCGACCGGTGGAGCCAGAAGTAAAGACCACATAAGCATAGGCGTCTGGGGGAATAGGCTTGTGCGGGTTGGTAGTCGGCGTGTGGGCGATACTATCGATGGTCAGAATACCATCCGACGTAGGCAACAATGCTTGAGCCAGGGTGTGGTTGGCCTGATTGGTCAGTATCAGAGGTGCTTCCAGGTCCTCCAGTATTTGTCGGTTTCGCTCTTCTGGATAGGTGATGTCCAGCGGCACATAGAATTTGCCCGCTTTGAGCACACCCCACAGCGCAACGAAAAAATCTACTCCGGTTTCAAAAAGTAGAGGGATTGGCTCTGGATCATCTCCCCGTTGATCCAACAGCATGTGTGCCACCCGATTGGCTGCCTGGTTTAGCTCGGCATAGGTCAAACTCTGCTGTCCTACTTTGATCGCCAGTCGATTTGGGTGGTCATCAACTATCGTCTCGAATCGTTCGGGGAGGTTGCGCGCCGACCAGTCATAGATGTATTCAGTCCCTTCTGCACTGGGATGTAAACAGCGGTCGATGATCGCTTGCTGAGCAGCAGGCAGGTCTCTTCCTTTTGTGTCTGATTTCACGTTTTTGTTCTTTCTTTACGTTTTTTTTAGTCTTTACAATGGCGATTGTACAAACTCTAGCAGATTTATCTGTAGTGTACGGGGCATTCGTATTCATAATCTGGGTTTCTTTACGCGATGGAAAATTGTAGCATAGGGCGAAACGAAACAGCAATGGTATCGTTCAATTGGACAATGGTATACTTGGGTACTTTGACACGATGATGAACCAAGATCGGAATGATCCCATCCATGAGCGAACTGCCTACCCTGCGCGCCTATCTGCTTGCCAAACCGGGCACCACCGAAGAACTTCCCTTTGGCCCGGATGCGCTCGTCTTCAAGGTGTTGGGCAAGATGTTTGCCCTGGTCGCCTGGCAAGAGACGCCCCTTTCTATCAGCCTGAAATGCGAACCAAACCTGGCTCTGCTTTTGCGGGGAACCTACGCTGCGGTCACGCCGGGCTATCATTTGAACAAGCGCCATTGGAATACGGTTGTGCTGGATGGGGAAGTGCCAGAGGACGAAGTAGCCGAGATGATCGACGCATCCTATGCTCTTGTGGTCAAAGGCATGACCAATGCCCAGCGGGCGCAGATCTGACAAGAATACGAATGAACCCCAGATGGCACAGGTTTGCACAGATTGACTCTGCGTAAATCCTTCCATTTTGCTGGGATCCGTGAACGATTCAAAACAGGAGGAATGTTTAATGGCAGACCAATATTTGCAAGGCAAAGTAGCCTGGGTGACTGGCTCGTCCAGGGGGATTGGCCGGGTGGTTGCATCCCATTTGGCTGGCTTGGGCGCAGATGTGGTGGTGCATGGCACCTCGCCCACATCCACCCGGGCCTTCGCCGAGGCCGACTCTCTCCAAGCTGTAGCTGATGCCATATCTGCCGAACACGGCGGGAATGTGCTGGCTGTCCACGGCGATCTGACCGATCCTGCAACAGTGGATCGGTTGACTGAACAAGCGCGTACACGCTTTGGCCGTATCGACATTCTGGTCAACAACGCAGGGGGTGACATCGGCGCGCAGGGGGTTCTGGGCGAAGGTGGTGGCAAACCGATTCACAACGATGCCATCGAAATCTCGGTGGAAGACATTCACACCGTCATCAACCGCAATCTGATGACCTGCATCCTTGTCTGTCGGGCCGTTGCACCGGAGATGATCGAACGTAAAGCAGGACGGATTGTCAACATCGGCAGCATTGCCGGGCTGGCGGGCCGCACCAATGGGGCTATCTATGCCGCAGCCAAAGCCGCGGTACACACCTATTCCCGCTGCTTGGCCGACCAGCTGCGTCCCCACAATGTCACAGTCAATGTGGTTGCCCCCGGGGGCATCGTCACCCCCCGTTTTCTCGCCACCCGCCCGGTGGACCAGAGCAAAATTCAGGAGGATGGCACCCTCGTCCGCTATGGTTGGCCGGAGGAGATCGCTGCGTCGGTGGCCTTCTTGGCATCGGACGGCGGGTCGTACATCTCAGGCCAAGTGCTGCGGGTAGATGGGGGCATGCAGTTGTGGCCGTCCTAAAGCAAAAGCCCCGTCGAACCAAGCAGTTCGGCGGGGCTTGCAGACTGATTGTCTAATCGGCTCGCTATGGAGTCGGTGTCGTCACGGGCACAATCAGCTCATCACCAACCTTGACCGTTTCGATGTCATCCAGCGTTTTTGAATTTGCTTTCAGCAACTCCTCTATGCTAATTCCCAACTCGGCAGCCTGACTGGCCAGCAATTCTTTAATATCAACGGGAACACCGGGCCGTTCTTGGGCATCGAGGCGAACCACGGTGAAATTGCCGAGAAGGTCCTCCTCGCGGACTCTTCCGCGGCAGGCTGACTGGCTGATCGGCGTGTTGGACTCGTTCAATTTGTCCACGCCGGTCTCCATTTGTGGGCCGATCTCCCATACCCGTATTTCGTCGAAATGGACATGGGTGTAGCTCTGGCTGCCATTTTTCACAATAAACCCAATACTGCCCTCGGCATAGGCATCATCGCGAAGCTGGCTGACCAACTCGCCGTTGATAAAGAAGAGAAGCGTCGAGCCGTCGGCGATCACAAAGAGACGGTCGGCGGAAATCTGGTCGATTCCGCCGACACTGGGCACAGAGCCGGAGTCGATCAGGGCGGTTCCATCTGCCGATTGCTTTTCCACCCGCCAAACGCCGAGCCGGGGTTCGACAAGGAATCCGTAGAAGTGATCGCCGACAGCCCGCAAGACAATGCCTTGATAGAATTTGCCATCTGCTTCTTTGCTTGCCAAGACAAAAATCCTGGCCTCGACCATCACATTTGCATAGGGCGTATCCCGGGTGACTGTCAAGCAGTCGTCGGGCACTGTCACCTGAAGGTGGTAGAAGTCGCCGGGGTGGTAGCCATAGAAGTATTCCGGTTGGTCGCCAATACTCTGGGGCCAGCCGCTTTGGACGTCCTGAAATTGGTCACTCGGCGGGATCAGGCTTTCCGGCTCAAATGTGACCGTGCTGGCCGCACAGCGGAAGCCAGCATCCTGCATGAGGATTTGGCTGTTCGGATCACCATTGACAAATTCTGTCATTGTCTTTGGGAAACTATACGATCCACCCCGTAGCATTCGTTGGCCGGAAGGCACTGTATTGTAGGGTTCATCCACCCATTCCCATACATTGCCACCCATGTCAAAAAGCCCAAAATAAGAGCGGTCGGCCAAGAGCGTGCCTACATTGTGCACACTGCCCAACCGGTTGGAGCGCACCACCGAGCCGTCCCGTCCCCAGGGGTAGGACCAGCCAAAAGGCCCGCGGGCCGCGGCTTCCCACTCGGCCTCGGTTGGCAGCCGTTTCTGTGCCCAAGCGCAGTAGGCCGCGGCAGAATCCCAACTGACCCCCTGCACCGGATACTCCTCGTTGCCTGGGGGTATGTCCCCAGCTTCCCAGACAGAAGGGGCTGGCTGACCCGTGGCCGCGGTAAACTTTGCATACTTCGCGTTGGTCACTTCGTACCGGTCAACCCAAAATTCATCCAGTGCCACCGTTTCGTCGCCTGTCCCTATGGGGTAAGACGCAGCGTCGATCTTCTCCATCCCCAGCGACGAAGGGTTGGCGGGAAGTACAACCGGCTCCGGGGATGGGGTATTCGCTGGGTCCGTGTGTCCCATCTGCTCGTGTGCCAATTCCTGCACCGACGGGCCATGAATGGCGTCGGCA
>JAHEML010000395.1 GCA_024643705.1 Caldilineaceae bacterium
CTCGATGGCCCTGGCATAACCAGCTGCGGATGAATCGTCGCCTACCAGTAAAACAGCCAGCGCGGGCGCGCTACCGCAAGATTCAGCCAGACTGGAAAATGACTCTTTCAGTGCAGCCCGTATGGAGGTGGAGACCCCTTTGCCGTCAAGAAGTTGGGCACTCATATTGTCACCTCCAGGGTGGCAGAACAAGCAGCGGCCGCGGTGGTATAAGCGTCGGCAGCCGCTGCGCGCAGGTCGGCCACTTTGTCTGCCCATTCTTGGTTGAATTGGCTGTCTTTTATGTATTTCAAGTTGATCTCCACGTTGAGCAATCCGCTGTTCAACCCGGCCAACGCCAGGTAGATGCTGGTGGCGGCATCGCTGACAACGTTTGCATTGCCAGCGACGGCCACAGGTTCGGCCAGTTTCATCAGTTCCAGGCACTTCTCGGCCACACGAAAAGGCACTTTGGCCGCACCCTTCATACCGGCCTGCATAGCCGCGCTGCGGGCAGCCTTTTCTTCATCGGTTGTGCGGGGCATGGTATAGCAGGCGGCCACCGCACCAAATGCTTCGGCGTCTTGCTCCACCATTTGCAGTAGTTCGGCTCGTAACTCCTCGGTGCGGGTCAGAATAGCCTGCATCTCTGCTTCCACATGGGCATATTTCTTGCGCCCCACGGTAAAATTCAGCACCATACTCAGCAGAGCAGCAGCCTGGCTGCCAACGAAAGCAGCCGCCCCGCCGCCGCCGGGTGTCGATTCGCCCGAAGCCAGGGCATCGAGAAATTCTTGCAGTGTGCTATCGCCAATAGATGACATGAAAACTCCTGGGGAGAATATTTGGTGGAAACAAATTATGGGGAAATTCGACACGGATCATGCGCTTTCCCAGAGTAGTTGGTTGGCAGTAGTATACCATTGGCATCTGAATTGCCCAGATATTGGGGCGCTCGCGTCCGGCTCGGTTTCGGTACACTGTGCGCTTCCGCACACACAAATTGCACAGATTTTACCAGATCCAATGCGTGTCAATCTTCCCTCCCGCGAGAGTCCATGTTCGTTTTTGCAGGCCAGCAACCTAGAAAATCGCCCCTATTATTTGGCTCCGCTGGCCCTATGTGATATACTTTTTCCGATGTGGAGAGGTCGCATAGTCTGGCCTAGTGCGCGGGCCTGGAAAGCTCGTAACCCGAAAGGGTTCGAGGGTTCAAATCCCTCCCTCTCCGCCTGAAGTCGTATGTTTTCATCGCTTCGTCAGAAGTTGGGTCCTGTGCGGCAGGACGCCGTGAACCCCGTCAGGGCCGGAAGGCAGCAGCGGTAAGCGGTCTGTTCTGGGTGCCACGGGGCTGCCTGGCATCTGGCGAAGCGGTGAAAACATACGACTTTTTTCTTGACTGATTGCAGCTTAGACGTGTATAGTTTATAGAAGTTTTCAGAACGAGTTCTTTCTCATCATGGACGATTGAGTACGAGCCTATTTATGCAGCAAATCGAACCATTCGGCAAAGATGCCAAAGGTTACTGGCAATTGTTGACAAAACCGGATAGAAAGTATTGACCGACACCACCTGTTCACAGATGGAGTTGGTTGTTTCGACTTTTCTATTCCGGCCCACACGTCAACAAATGTGTGGGCTTTTTTATTGCCACCAAACCGCAGATAGTTGTGCCGCCCCATTCCCAACGGCAGTACCGAAGGGTGTAGCGTCTCTCCCCCGAAACGCTACACCCTTCGTTTTTCAATTACCCCCTCCAAACAGACAAATCGATGCGAAACCTCAACCCGATCCGAATCTTCCTTATTTTGCGCGGCGGCACAGCCTTCTTTCACACATTGATTTTCACTGTGAATATGGTCTACCAGGCTGAAACCGTTGGTCTATCACCCTTGCAATTGGTGTTGGTTGGCACAACCCTAGAGATGTCTGCCTTTCTTTTCGAAGCGCCCACGGGCATTCTGGCCGATGTCTACAGCCGTCGCTTGTCGGTGATTATCGGCGTGGCCTTGATGGGAGTTGGCTTTGTGATCGAAGGTTCCATCCCCTTGTTTGGCGCGGTCTTGCTCAATCAATTCTTGTGGGGGGTGGGCTACACCTTTACCAGCGGGGCCACCGAGGCTTGGTTGGCCGACGAAATCGGCGAAGAGGCAGCCGGGCCCGTCTTTTTGCGAGGTTCCCAGGCTGGTCAGATCGCCAGCCTGGTTGCCATACCGTGTAGCGTGGCTCTGGCCACCGTAGCGATTCAATTGCCGATTATTCTCGGCGGGCTGCTGCTGATGGTGTTGGCGCTCTTCCTGTGGATGACAATGCCAGAAAATGGCTTCATCCCGACACCAGCCGCCGAACGCGATTCTTGGCGGCACATGCTACAGACAGCCCGCAGCGGCACACAGATGGTGCGCCAGCGGCCCATTTTGCGGGTGATTATGGGGATCAGTTTGGTGGTGGGCCTCTACAGCGAGGGCTATGATCGATTGTGGACGCCCCATCTGCTGGACAGCTTCACCTTTCCCATCCTTTTTGGCCTGCAACCCATCGTCTGGTTCGGGATCATTCGCGCGGGCAGCAGCCTCTTTGCCATTGGGGCCACCGAAATCGCACGGCGCAAACGGATCACCGAAGGCCGCAGCCGACTTGTCGAAACGCTGATGCAGCTAAACGGCGCCATGCTCCTGGCCCTGCTCTTGCTGGCTTGGGCGGCAAATTTCTGGGTGGCCCTGCTGGCACTCTGGGTATTCAGTACAGCCCGCAGCACCCTAGCCCCCCTTGAAAGCGCATGGATCGTCCGCCACACATCGGGCCGGGCGCGAGCCACAGCTATCTCCTTTTCCAGCCAACTCAATGCCATTGGTCAGGTGGTTGGTGGCCCCGCGGTGGGGTGGATCGGCACACTCATCTCCCTGCCTGTGGCCCTCACCGTCTCTGCTCTGCTGATGTCACCCATTTTGCCCCTGTTACGACGGGGTCAAAGGCTGGAGTTGGAATAAACCCAGCAAGAGCCTACCGAGCCAACGGCGCATGGATAAGATGGGCAATAATCAACCGAAATTGTTAGCGTGAGGTATACTGACAGACAAGGGTCGTTCGCCCCATTATTCAGCCAAGAGGAAACCATATATGACAACTTCGCTCGATCACGCAACCCTGCTCCAAAAAGACAGTCACCAACTCCATGGCCTGCACCATCCCAACGCCCATAAAGATCCACTGATTGTGGAGCGGGCCGACGGCGTCTGGCTGTATGGCACAGATGGGCGCAAGGTGCTGGATGGAATGGCCGGTCTGTGGAATGTGAATATTGGCTATGGCAACCAGGAATTGCCCGATGTTGCCCGAGACCAAATGCAGAAGCTGGCTTACACCAGCAATTTTGTGGGGATGACCAATCCACCGGCCATTCAGTTGGCCGAAAAACTAGCAGGCTTTGCCCACCCAACCCTCAACACCACCTACTTCACATCTGGTGGCTCCGAATCCAACGAGACCGCATTCAAGACTGTCTACTACTATTGGCGGCGATTGGGCAAACCCGATAAAGTGAAGATTATTTCCCGGATGAATGCCTACCATGGGATCACAATTGCAGCAGCCAGCGCGACCGGCGTCACCCGCTACTGGAAGATGTTCGGCCTGCCCATTGCCAATTTTTTCCACATCCCCGATCCCAACAGCTATCGCTACGCGGGTGATCGTCGGGAAGGCGAGAGCGTGGCCCAGGCTGCGGCCCGAGCACTGGAGGAAGCTATTTTGCAGGAAGGGCCGGAGACAGTTGGTGGTTTCATTGCCGAGCCGATCCAGGGCGCGGGTGGCTTGGTTGTGCCAGGAGACGAGTACTTCGATCTTGTGCGGGCTATCTGCGACAAGTACGAAGTGCTCCTCATCGCAGACGAGGTGATCACCGGCTTTGGACGTACAGGGGAAATGTTCGGCCAGCACCACTGGGATTTGCGGCCAGACATCATGGCATTTGCCAAGGGCGTCACCAGTGGCTATCTGCCTTTGGGCGGCATTCAAATTTCCGACGCAATCCGCGATGTCATCAATAGTGCAGCGCCAGAAGATTCCTGGATGCACGGGATCACCTATTCCGGTCATGCAGCCGCCTGCGCGGTCGCCATCCGTAACATCGAAATCATCCAAGAGCAGAAATTGGTGGAGAATGCCCGCGAAATGGGTAAACGTTTGGGGGCAGGATTGAATCGGCTGAAAGACGAGTTTGCCTTTGTGGACAACGTGCGCGGCAAAGGTCTGCTTTGGGGCATGGAGATCGTGAAGGATCGGGAGAGCAAAGAAGGGGACATGGCAAAGGCCAGCGCTATTGCCGGGGCAGCAATGCAGCGGGGTCTGCGCACCCGGCCTGTGGGGGCCGGAACATTGGCGTTCTCGCCTTCGCTTGCCATCACCGCCGACGAAGTGGACACGATCATCGAGTTGCTGGGCAGTGCGATGGATTCGATTGGGTAACAACGCGACAGCTTGTTCTGAACGCAAAAGGTAAACGCAATAACGCAGAAGAGTGAAACATAAAACGTGAGATCAGCGATTGATCTCACGTTTTACGTTTCACTCTTCTGCAAGAATTGTCTGGGTCGGTCGCGTAATGAATCGCGTTACGAATGCTGGCCGCGTGGCGTCTCAAAGTAGTGTTCAATTTTGGCAAATTCTTCGGCAGGAATCAGGTCGCGGAAGAAGTACCAATTGAATTCTGGCAATTTG
>JAHEML010000396.1 GCA_024643705.1 Caldilineaceae bacterium
AAGAAGCGGTCGAGTTGGGCTTCGGGCAGGGGATAGGTGCCCTCGTATTCCACCGGGTTTTGGGTGGCGAGGACCAGAAATGGGCGTGGCAGGTTGCGGGTCACACCGTCGGCGGTGATCTGGCGTTCGCCCATGCATTCCAGCAACGCGGCCTGGGCACGGGGCGTGGCCCGGTTGATCTCGTCGGCCAGGAGAATATGGGTGAAGGCTGGCCCTTCGATAAACTGGAAGTGGCGGGTCTCCTGGTTGAAGATGCTGACGCCGGTGATGTCGCTGGGCAGGAGATCGGGGGTGCATTGCAAACGGCGGAAATCCACCCCCAGGCTGATGGCAAGGGAGCGGGCCAGCATGGTCTTGCCCACGCCGGGGACATCTTCCAGCAAGACATGGCCCTCGCAAAGTAGGGCGATGATCAGGGTTTCGATGACCTCCTCTTTGCCGACGATGACTTTGGCAACGTTGTCGGTGATCTTTTTTGCATAGTCTTGAATGATCTGCATGAAACTGGCTCTCGTAGTGGTCGGGGGATTGGGAGATGGGCGGGCGTTCGGACGTTACTTCGGACGTTACTTCGGACGTGAGTCCAAGGGATTGTACCCGATGGGACGAACTTACTCAACTTGTCAATCTGAAAATCTGGCGGGTCTTTCCGTTACAGCAGCCCGTCGGCACGCATCCGGGCGTAGGATTGGTCGATGCAGGATTGCAATTCGTCGTCGATCCCGTAATAGTCGGCGATCTGCAACGTGCAGCGCAACATATCCATCACCTCTTTGGCGAGTTTCTGCCTGTCCGGCTCGCCATGTTTTTTCCGTTTGACACCCGTATTTTTGAAATGGTTCACCTGCTCTGCCAGTTCGCCGCTCTCTTCCAGCAGCCGGGTCATGATCATAAAGGGGGTATTCCCATCGGGAAAGCGACGCGCCAGCCCCCCGTTCAGTGCTTTGAGTTGGTCGATCATGGAATTTCTCCGGTAGGATTTTGTCGTTTTCTAAACAGTATTCATGCCCGACTGGACATAACCACAAATGAGAATAATCACAGAGAACACAGATTGCACAGACTTATCCGCGGCAATCCGTTCGATCCGCGTCATCCGCGTTCTATTTTCTTGGAATGGCCTAGGCGAACGGGTTGCCAAAGCGCTCCCGGTGACCAACTTCGGCCAGCGTTTTGCGATTTTTGATTCCCTGGCCCAGGGCTTGTGTCGGGTAGCCGAATGGCACAATCGCCAGCACGTCCATCTCGGCGGGAATTCCCAGCAGCGCCTTTGCCTCGTCCATGCCCTGAAAGCCAACCCAGTTGGATCCGACCCCCTCGGCCCAGGCCGCCAGCATCATCGACTGGATGGCCCGGCTGCCGTCGGAGACCGCGAAACGGGATGGCTCGGTGGCGACGATGATGGCAAAGGCAGCATCCGCGGTGTAGCGTCCGCTTTGGGCGAGCGCACCCAGCCGTACCAGGGTCTCCCGCTGCTCCACCACGACAAAATGCCAGGGTTGGAGGTTCATGCTGCTGCCGGTCAGCCGGCCCGCCTCGACGATGCGGCGGATGGTCTCCGCCGGGACGGGTCTGTCTTCGTAGGCGCGCACAGCCAATACTGTGCGGATGGCTTCGTAGGTTTCCATGGGTTTTCTCCTTTTCTTCAGTGCATGCGATTCGAGCCATTGAACGGTGCCACTTTGTCCCAACAATGCTCATTCTTCCGTGACATACAAACCCCAAATCTCCGGATACAATTCTTGAAAAGTCAACCAGGTGTCCCGCTCGATGTCGGGATCGTTTGAGCGAACTACGTTCAGCGAAATCTGCAGATTTTTCAACGCTGTGTCGAATTGACTTTTCGAGCAGCCGACCTCCTCGATCATCTCTTTGCGCAAATCGGTGGTCTCCCAGGGTTCCATGCGAATCTTCTCGAATACCTGTATCGCCAAGAGGTTGAGATCGTCCACATGCTTGTGGGCCACGGGAAAGTGGACATCCCGCAAATGGTCCACTGTCATCAAGACAGCCAGTCCGCCTTTGATCTTGCCGTAGAAAATCTCATCGGGGAAGGTCGCCGGTAGTCGATTCTTCCAATCCCACACCGCGGAAATTTTCTGGCCCCATCCCTTTTCACCCTTCTGCTTTTCCGGCAAATCCACATGCTTCCAGAGTGATGGCAGACTCGACTTGTCGCTGTTAAAGATGGTGCAAATGTTCAAATCCAAAATCAACTGGTGGGCTTCTTCAAAGGTTTTGATCATGTGCTTGTACCTGAAATTGTGTATATTTGCCCTGCTTTTCTGGGCAGCCCCTAAATCTTCAACCCAGTCTTTTGGGTTTCGTCCGCCTTGGTAGCGGGATCGTCTTTCACGTCGGCGCGCTGACGGTTGCCCATGGCAAAGGAAAATAGTTCCATGACATAGGCTGCCCACTTTTTGGCTGGTTGCACGCGCACGTTAAATTTGTCGGGATTTCCCGGAAAGACATCCGCTATATCTACTTGAGTGATCTGCGGATTCGAAAAGACCTTCTCGGTGCCCCGAGTTTCAATCTTGATCAGCCCACTGTCTTTTTTGCCTGGTGTCTTCTCCACATCGAAACGCCCCATGGCCGCACTGCCAACGATACTCAGGTCGTCTTCCCGCGGCGGTGACATATAATCCCGATTGTTTTTAAGCCTGCTGGCATAGATGCTCTGCAAAAACCGGAAAACGGTAACGCCTTTGTTGTCCCTCTCGGAGCCATGCCCGTTGATGAAAAAGCGATCCGTGCGGTTCAGGCTCAAGGCATCGAGAATGTTGTTGTTGCGCACTAGATTTCTGAACGCTTCCTGCTCCTCGGCTGTCAGAAGTTCGCGAAACATAGAGGAAAAACTCGTCCGGGACATCAAGCGAAATCCGGCTTTGGACGGCGTATCTTTCAGGTCAATCGACTGCCCGCGGATGATGTAGTTGACAATAATTTGGAGAAAGCTGCGCAGACGAGTTAGGCGAGAAGCGGGGATGCCCTCAGCTGCCGATGCGTCACTCACCAGTTTGTCGGCACCGGAGATGGTCGATGTGACAAACGATGAAAATTCGTGCTCCCGCAGCAACGACTCGTACTGGGTCAGTTCGATACTCTCGGACGATTGGATCTGCCCGTGCCAGGCCGAATCAACCTCCTCTACTTCCAACTCTTCCCCTGGGCGTAGATGATTACTGAACGAGCCGCTACTCCTGCGCAAGTGGCTGACATCGAAGGGGTACTGCTTGCGGCCACTCGCCAATACCGGGGCGGCGTTCATCGCCTCTGTCATTGCCACCCCTTCCTGAATGGTCTGCAAGACGCCGGTAAATTCGCCGCTCTTCTTCAAGCCAAACAGGCTGCGAGACCAGGTGGGTGTCTCAAACTCGGCGAATCCACCTGTCTCCGATTGAAGCTCCATCCCTTCGCCCTCTTTGCCTGCGCTTTGGCGCTTCTTGTCGTTGGATCGGGTTGCCCTGTGTAGCAGGTCTTTGGGGCCAAATTTGCGCGGCAGCTTTTCGGGGCCGGTGTTGTTTGCTCCCTTGGTTCGCCAAATCGGGTTAAAGGTCTGAAACTCGAATTTGAAGGCCCGCTGAATCAGCGGGGCGGCGGCCCTTTGCTGGATGGTGTGTCTCAATTCGTGGGCAATCAAATGCCGCCCGCGCTCTGTTTGCGGCTGGTACTGACCAGCGCCAAAGGCAATATGGTTGCCACGGGTATAGGCCAGGGCATCCAAGGCGTGGGCCGATTCCTGGGCCTTTGCATTGGTGTGGATACGAATTTGGCTGAAATCGTGGCCCAAGCGGGACTCCATGAAGGAGCGGGCGCTTCCATCCAGCGGTTGACCCTTGCCTGCCAGTGCTTCGTGGACAATCGGTGGTGCTACAGATGCGCCGCTATTTGTTTGCATGGCTGTTGGGGCGGGGCTTGTCTGGCTTGGCCCATCGGTTGCCCCCATCACCTGGGCTGCTACCCGCGCTGCTTCTTGCTCGTGTTCGTCGCCAGGGGCATTCACCAGCAACCGGGAAAAATCGTGGCTGGCATGGCTGGTCGGACCGGCTGGCTCGTGGCGGGGCGGTTCGGCCACTTGCGGCTGCCAAGCCAGCGCGGCGGAAGGGCTGCCACCGCTTTTGTCAAAAGTTGCCTGCCCAATAGATGGAATAGGGACGGATGGCGCCGGTTGAGGCGAACTGGTTTTTGCAGCACGGGATTGCATGGGAACTGCCTCCTTGTGTCTGTCATTTCAAATCACGGTCATCGGGTCAACGGAATGGCGATACGTTGCGTTACTGATCCTGAAAGAGCGTGCCAGCCCGCCAGTCAAACGTACTCGCAGCACTGCGCGCACTCCCACCACTGACAACAGATTTCGAGCCGCTGGCGACGTTTCCCGATCCGCCGCTGACCACAGACCGGGGACCGCTGGCCTCATTGGTAAGCCCGCCGCCGACGAAGCTATATTCACCGCTGGCAGTATTGTTGTCTCCACTGCCAATGAAGGCATAGCGACCGCTAGCCAGGTTTAGATACCCACCGCTAATAGAGGCGGCTGTATTGCTGGCCGTGTTTCCATCTCCGCCACTGACCGAGGCGTAATAGTAGCTGGCCGTGTTTAGATGTCCCCCGCTGACCGAGGCGCCGAAGCCGCTGGCCATGTTTTGGTATCCCCCGCTGATCGATGAATACTCCCCGCTGGCCGTAT
>JAHEML010000397.1 GCA_024643705.1 Caldilineaceae bacterium
TCAATGGGCAACGATTGTTGATCGACTTAGTGTGGATCGACGGCTCTATGTGGCCGAGGCCCACGGGGCAACAGGCTACGATGAGGTGGATTGGCAGCAACCGTCTGCCCTGATTGTGGGCAGCGAAGCCCACGGCCCCAGCCGAGAGGCGCAGGACGCGGCCACGGCGATTCGCATTCCCATGCTGGGGTCTACCGAATCGCTCAACGTGGCAGTTGCAGGTTCGGTGATTCTTTTTGAAGCGGCCAGACAGAGGCGAAATGGCTAGTTGATCGACGCAGGCAAACGATTTCGACCTGAACTGGTGAAGCAACAGGGGGTTGGCATATGGGTGGGCTGAGTGTGTTGTGGTACGTGGGGGCAGGTTTTTTGTTGGGGTGGGTCATTTCCACATTGATCGAATGGCTCTGGTTTCGAGGGCGCCGGGTGGGCGCGTTGTCGAGCAGTCGCGGAGCGGACTCGATGGAGCGCTCCAGTCGGCCACCGACCACCCCATCCAGTCCCAACTATCGCCCATATGTGGCTGATTCTGCGGCCACGGGGCAACCCAGTGTGGCCCAAAGCAATCGCCCCGACCCGCTTTCCGATATTCGTGGCGTAGGCGATGTCTACGAGCAGCGGCTCTACGAGGCTGGCATTTTCACCTGGCACGAACTATCCCAAGTAGATGGGGATACTCTGCGTGCCATCACCAAAGCATTGCCGACCAGCAACCCGGAATCTTGGATCGAGCAGGCCCGCCAGTTGGCTGCTGAAAATGGACGTATCGGGGCAGTCTACACAGGGCCGCTCCCAGATGATCTGACCCGAATCGAAGGGATTGATCAGGTGTTTGAACAGGAATTGGTTCGGGTTGGGATTGTCACATTCGCCCAACTTGCCCAGACCACTGCGCCTGAACTTGCCACGGTGATCCCTGCCCATCGGCTGGATGACGCCATCGATTTTGCCGCCTGGATTTCCCAGGCCAGAGAGTTGCAGCGACCAGGGTAACACGCCAATCCAGAGCATGAGCTACCAACCAACCCCACGCCCTCCCTATTTCGACTGGCGGCTGGACCGATGGAAAATCGGGCTGGCGGTGTTGGTTTGGCTGGGATTGATCTTCTCCCAACCCCCAAACATAGCGCGCCCGGATCCCCAAGGAGCATCACCCATTGCTCGGCCCGGCCAGCGCCCCCAGGTGGGGGTCAGCGTTGACGCTGGAGATGCATCTCTAACCCAACCCACAACCCAAGTGGTATCTCCACTCCCAGAGCCTGGTACAGAGGAAAAGGAGCAGGTTAGAATTTTGGCATCGCAGATGGAGGGAGAGCGACAGCTGTTCAGCCTGCCCCCGCCCACATTCGACATTCTGGAATCAGGCCAGCCAAGCCTGAGTAACAGCACACCTTTGTTTTTTGGTCAGGCAGGGATTGATCATTGGGTAGAGGTTGCATTCGACGGAAAACGCTTTGTGATATTGGCAGACCACACTGGATATTGGCATTTTGTGCCTCCTGTATCGCTACCAACCGGAATAACATGGCTACAAGCCCGCCAAATTGAGAAGGATGGTACACCACTCTCGGAAATGGTATCGACCATCGCGTTGATTGACCCTGGTGCTCGGCCTATTGCCGCCCCCGGTATCCTCGTGCCACCATCAATGTATACACCGTTGCTGGACAGCACACCACTGCTCACAGGGTCCGGGCCAGCGGGTATGGCGCTCCGTTTCTATGCACAACCAGATTCTGGCACAGAAGCCTATACCGTTGGCGAAGCGACTGTCGACGAGACCGGCACGTGGCGCTGGCAGATGTCTGCTCCCCTAAACCCAGGCAGAACAACCCTGTGGGCAGTGATCACAAGCCAGATCGGTCTTCCGGTCAGCCGTTCATGGCCCCTCACCCTGGAGATAGCAGTGGATGCGACCCCATCCGTCAACACCCAAACACCGATAGCAGAAGAGATCAACACGACCCGCTAGCCAGCAAGGGCCTTGACATTTTCACCCGTTGATTTGTCAAGAAGTGACCTATGAGGTATAGTAGGGACTGTTGATTTGGGTCCCTAGCTCAATGGCAGAGCAACGGCCTTTTAAGCCGTGGGTTCTGGGTTCGAGTCCCAGGGGGCTCATATCCGTATCATCGAAAAAGCCGTCTCTAGGGTGCTTTCCCTGGAGCCGGCTTTTCATTTCTCACCAACTGACAGCGCTCGCCCAACTCCGCCTCGATTTCCCTATCAGTCCCGGTTTTAGCCCGGCAGGCAGGCTGATTTCGCCGTTGTTGAGGTATCTTTCTCGATATTTAGGGGGAGACCTGTCAGGTCTGGGCTGTCGCCGGTTTATTGAGAGGTGTTTGCGCTTAAAAACAATTCTCCCCTCTATTGGCGCAAAAATTTGCATCTGCCTCTGCCTGGGATTGAGTCGGAATATTCCCGCGCTGAATAACAATCATTAGCGACTTACAAAAGGCAAAAAGAGCCGATGGCCTTCGTTTTCTGCGTCAAATAACGACTGGGATGACGCATACCAGTGTCCCTTATTATTGGCATTGCGTAGGTTGCCATCCCGGTCAAGTATCTGGGCAAAGAATCGCGTCTGCGCATCGCCAGGAAATGTGCCAATCCACTTGCGTGCGGCGCTGTCAAATGTTAATTCGATGGACTGCCATTTCCCTTCTCTCGCCTGTTCATCCTCGACATGGACAAGAACGACCGAGTGAATTCCTGAACTGTCGGTCGCACCAACCTTGACAGTGACCAGGCCAGTTTTCTCGCTATACAGCCCGTCAACGACAATAACTGACGGGGGCGTGCGGTCGGTACTGGTGCTATAGATTAAGTCCGCTTGCAATGTGTTGAACTGCCGCTGTTGACCACTGATGGCATTATACTGAGATACCTGCATGGCGAACGTTGCGCCAACTGCACCACTCTGCACCCGTAAAGGTGAAGCCGGCATCCAACCTGCATTGCTATCGAGCGTTTGCTCAGATTTGTCCGTGATGTTCTCGTTTGTGGGTGTTGACACGACCGGATCTACATTGTCTTTGACTACATAACTTGCATCACGAACGATGACAGAACGAAGATTGTTCGTTTCTTCCAGTTCGTGAAAGAAAAGCGGCTGAATCGGCTGCCCTGGTCGTCCCTGGGACTGGCCGCTGAGACTTAAATACTCCCCATTTCCCGTCACATTGGGTTCGAGTTGCCCGTTCTGGAAATCTATGTTGACTGAGCGGGTTGTAAGGTTATCACCCAGACTGAGACCAGACAGTTCGAAACCGACGCCAGGGAATGGGTCCTGGACATCAGCACTTCTGGTGGCCTGCTGGGCAAATTCCGGCAGAAACATGGGCAGGCCGTAGAAGGTCAGTTCGTGTAACACCTTCTGATCAAACGGTGTTGGCTGGCCTACCATCTGGTTGAAATAGCGCTGCTTGGCTGTGACCAGTGCATTGCCATAGGTTGTGCGGCTCATTTCATCTGTAAACAGTTGCACCAGACGCTCAGATAGTTCGATACCAGAATCCGTTCCATATCCGTTGCCGGTATTACCTACGTAGTTCGCTCCCTTTTTCAAGAAGATTTCAGGCAGGTCCACAGCGATAAATTCACCGAGGAGGCCCTCGGACACACCGATATTGGCCGGTGGCACATTGAGGCCGCCATGGCAGCCCGGCGAGTAGACAAGACCACCGCCAAAGTCGATAGATGTATTTGCTGCAATTTGGTCCGCTGTCACCAAGGCTTTGTCTGGCGCCTGGTCGGCAAAATGGGCGGCATGTCCGTTGATCGATTGGATGCCATAGACAGGTTCTGTACTCAAACGCCCATTGCGGAATTGCTGTTGTGTCCAGAACTCGCCGATCATGTCGCAGTTGACTTTGGTCAGATTGTTGTCGCTCAGTGTTTCCCGCCATCGATTGCAGTTGTTTTGGGCCACGTCGGCAACGAAATCCCAGCCGGTGACCAGAACATTGTCGATTGTGGGTGTTGCATCAAGCAGGAAACGATCGATGAAACTCTCCATATCGGCCGGATCTTCGACCAATCTACCGGTGACCAGATCCGGAATATAGAAGGTCAAGCCGTTGCGCGTTGTGTTGCTGGTAGAGCCGTAGAAATCATCGGTCAAAAAGTAGTTTTGACGCAAAGCCACGCCGGTGGGATGCAGTTCGTTGACCTCGGAGTATGTACTCTCGGGGTCGGTCGTCGTTTTGTCCGGAATCCGATAGAATGGAAGCACCCGATCATCGCCCACAAGAATCAAGTATTGCAGGCCAGCGTGGTTCCCGCTGTAGCTGCGAATGAAGCTGCGGATTTTGTCGCCAATTTCATTGGCTTTTCCTGGTGACCAACCGTTCTGCCATTCATCGTACAGCCCTTGTATTCCTGCCAGGTCGTCGATCTTTACGATTTCGCCCTTGACAGAATCGTGATCAGCCAGTTTCTCAAGCTTGGTGAGCAGTTGTTGGGTGGTCGGAGTGCCGTACAGAGCGATCAAGCGCTGTTCATTGAACAGGATCAACGTGCGTGCCCCTTCTTGAAATGGTTCGCTGGGTGAATGCTCTGGGAACTTCTCTTCAGGTAGGCAACTGTTGCCATTGCTCGTATTCGTCTGCGATTCGCATGAATTCGCTGTACCTGGACGAATTCGGATCCCGTAGCCTGTGCCCTCGCCAT
>JAHEML010000398.1 GCA_024643705.1 Caldilineaceae bacterium
CAAACTTCCCTGCTGCCTGCCCAGGGATGGACGACAGAGTTGAAAGCATTTCTGGGCGAAGTGGAACGAATCGCCTGGCCTCATTGGCCGCCTGTGCGCGAAACCCTTTGCCGATCCGATCCTGGTATCCGCAACTTCGTCCGCCGCGCTGGCCCCTGGTTGTCGGTGGATTGGGAATACAGCGGCTGGTGCGATCCGGCTTTCGAAATCGCCGATCTGCTCGTGCATCCCAGCTATGCGTCTGTGCCGGAAAGTCGCTGGGAATGGGTCATCCTGCGCTATTGCGGCCAGAGCACAGATCCTGGCTGCGAGGAGCGGATTCGTGTCTATGGGGCGCTGATGTTGGTTTGGTGGCGGGTGAGGATGGCGCGCTATCTGTTCGATGCCGAAAGCGAGGCAACGCGCTTGGCTCCATTGCCGCTGGGCTGGCGGGAGGAAAAAGAGGGGCAGCTACGCCAATACCATCACCGGGGGGTTCTCGCCTTGCAAAAGTGGGGCTGATTGCGGGTTGTGGGGGAACAAACAGACTCCACATATTGCACGGATTTTCACAGAGGAAACTTGGTCTATCCCACTTTGCGCACTACCTCCACCACGTTGGGCAAACGCTCGATGCGGGTGAGGATTCGGCTAAGCTGGGCCACATTGCTGATTTCCAGGGTGGCGTTGATCATTGCCATGTTGTTCTTCATGCCTGTCACGGCCTCGGCCGAGCGCATGTTGATCTTTTCGTCTGCCACCAACCCTGTCACATCCCGCAGCAGACCAGAGCGATCGTAGGCACGTACTTGAATGCTCACGGGGAAGGTGTCGGCGGAATCGGCTCCCCATTGCACTTCGATCAGTCGCGCCTTGTCCTGGCGGCTCAGATGTGCGTTGATGTTGGGGCAGTTACTTTTGTGGATGGTGACACCCCGCCCCATTGTCACGTAGCCCACG
Source organism: Caldilineaceae bacterium (assembly GCA_024643705.1). Taxonomy (GTDB): domain Bacteria; phylum Chloroflexota; class Anaerolineae; order Caldilineales; family Caldilineaceae; genus JACQGT01. The sequence continues at coordinate 940 of JAHEML010000398.1, forward strand.
ATGGAGTCGCCGGGCAGGGGATGGCAACATCTCGCTGGGTGGGCCAATAGCCCTTCCACCCCAGCCACGGTGATACCGTCGATGGTGGTGGCGCTTTTTTCCGGGCCGATGGCCTTGCGCAGGATGGTTTCATCGTCTTCCTGCAACTTCTGTTGCGAGCGCTCGTAGTCCAATATCCGCTGGGTGATGTGCTGGCTGTTGACATCTCCGTAGCCGATTGCTGCCAGAAAGTCGTCCAGGTTTTCATTGCCGCAGAGCTTTGCCACAAATTCAAAAGGCAGGGTAACCGACAGCCGTTTGAGTTCCTTCTCTAATGCATGTCGGCCTTGCGCGATATTCTGCTCTCTGGCCTGTTTACGAAACCAGGTGCGTATCTTCGACCGTGCCCGCTGGGTTGCCACAAATCCGAGGCTGGGGTTGATCCAATCCCGGCTGGGGCCACCCCGTTTGGCCGTGATGATCTCCACCTGATCCCCGCTCTTGAGGGGTGTATCCAGGGTGACCAGCCTGCCATTGACTTTGGCCCCTCGGCAGCGATGGCCCAACTCGGTATGGATATGGTAGGCCAGATCGATGGGTGTGGCATGGCGGGGTAGATCGATCACGTCGCCTTTGGGCGTGAAGACGTAGGCCCGATCCTGGAAAACGTCGGTCTTCATCCCGCTGACGAATTCCTGGGCGTCGGTCACGTCCTGCCGCCATTCCATCAATTGACGAATCCAGGCGATCTTGTTGTCCATCTCTGGATTGGGCTTGGATTGCTCTTTGTATCGCCAGTGGGCCGCGATGCCAAATTCGGATAACTGGTGCATTTCCTGGGTGCGAATCTGTACTTCCATCGACTTGCCATCCGGGCCGACAACAGCCGTGTGCAGGCTGCGATAGAGGTTGTCTTTGGGGTTGGCAATGTAATCGTCAAATTCGCCATGTATAGGTCGCCACAGGCTATGCACCACGCCCAACGCGGCATAACAATCACCCACTGTGTCAACCACAATGCGAAAGCCGTGAACGTCGTAAATTTGCTCGAAGGGTACTTCTTTGCGCTGCATCTTGCGGTAAATGCTGTAGATATGTTTGGGGCGACCGCTGATTTCTGCCTTGACTCCCTGTTCATGCAGCGCCTTATTGAGCATCCGCTGCACCTCATCCACCCATTGCACCCGCTCGGTGCGCTTCTGGGCCATGGCTTTCGAGAGTTCCCGGTAGGTGCTGGGTTCCAAATAGCGGAAGCTCAAATCCTCCAATTCCCACTTAATCTGCCAAATGCCCAGCCGGTTGGCGAGGGGGGCAAAAATCTCCAGGGTCTCCCGGGCGATGCGTCGCCGTTTGTGGTCTGGCTGGCCCTGCAATGTGCGCATGTTGTGCAGCCGGTCGGCCAGCTTGATCAACACCACCCGTACATCCTCTACCATTGCCAAAAACATCTTGCGTAGGGATTCGGCTTTTTCGTCGGCCACACTGGGGCGCATGTTGCTCAATTCTTTGATGCGGTTGAGCTTTGTCACCCCATCCACCAAGCTGGCAATCTCCGGGTTGAAATTGGCTTTCAGATAATCCAGGGTATAGTCTGTGTCTTCCACCACATCGTGCAGCAGACCAGCGGCCAGTGTGTCCGGGTCCAGATAAAATTCGCACAAATTGATGGTGACGGCCAGGGGATGCAAAATATAGAGTTCGCCCGTATTGCGTGCCTGATCGCGGTGGGCCGCACTGGCAACCACATACGCACGCAGGATCAGCTCTCGGTTCTTTGGGGAAAAGCTTTGGGGCAGGCGTGCGAAAAGCTCTTCCAGGGCCTGCAATTCTGTGGGGTCAAGCGTGGGTTGCAGGGGGGTTACCCCGTCGATACTACGAGGGAGATTGGAAAGATTTGCGAGCAACGGATGGGTGAACGGTTGCGGGCATGGATCAGTATCTTTGGTCGGCCTGTCGGTATCCTCAACATCTTCCGCCACTTCGATCGTGGCAACTTCTGAGATCAGATCAGTCTGCATTCGATTTCCCCGTTCGGAACAGCCAGCCCAGTGGCAGCTACTTTGTATCCAGCATTATACGACCGATCCCCTCTCTCTGGCAACGATGAAAATCCCCCTACAACATGCCTAAAAATGACGTCACCAGCCCCGCCACCGATTCAATATGCGGCCTGTTCCAATCCACCCACTGCACGTGGTCCATGCGCCGAAACCAGGTAGATTGGTGGCGCACAAAGCGATTCGTTTCGATGCAGATGCGTTCGATGGCTTGCTCCAGACTCAATTCGCCCCGCAGATACTCTCCGATCTCCCGGTAGCCCAGGCTGGAAAGGGCGGGCAGATTGGGGGCATAGCCCTTTGCCAATAGGCGCGCGGTTTCGTCAACCAGGCCAGCATCCATCATCTGATGCACGCGCCGGATGATCCTTTCGTGGAGTATTTCCCGTTCCACATCCAGCCCAATGCGCAGAATGGAATAGGGCGGCGGATCGGCCCCTTCCAGTTCGCTCTTTGGCCGACCCGTTTCCAGCACAATCTCCAAGGCACGCACCACCCGCCGCACGTTGCGTCCATCGATCTGTGTGGCTCCCACCGGGTCCAGTTCGGCCAGCCGTCGGTGCAGGGCCTCGTGCCCTTCTGCCGCTGCAAAGGCTTCCAGCTCGGCCCGCAAAGCCGGGTTGGGTGGCACTTCGGGGATGCGTAAGCCTTCGACCACCGCCCGCACATACAACGCGCTCCCCCCCACCAAGAAAGGAATCCGCCCCCGCGCGTGGATGTCGTCGATGGCCGCGTAGGCCAGCCGTTGATACTCTGCCAATGTCAGAGGGCGATCCGGCGTCGTCACGTCCAGCAGATGATGAGGCACACGGGCCTGTTCCTCTGCCGTGGGCTTGGCTGTGCCAATGTCCATGCCCCGGTAGATCAACCGGCTGTCTGCGCTGACAATCTCTCCGCCCATGCCTTCGGCCAACGCCAAACTCAGCGCGGTTTTGCCCGCGGCTGTCGGCCCAAGAATGACGACCAATTCACCATTCACCATTCTCAATTCACCATTTCCCATTCGCCATTCACAATTTCTTATCCCCCCACCGCATGGCGGATATGCTCCACCGCCACTTGCCGTCCATGCCTGTCCAGTTGCACTGCCACCGCGTCGATGCGCCAAGGACCTCGCCACCCCTTTTCCTGCACATAGTGGGCGGCCACTTCACGCAATTTGGCCTGCTTGCGGGGGGTGAAGGCTTGCCGCGCCGTGCCGCGAGCAGTAGTGCTGCGGGTGCGTACTTCCACCAGCACAAGCCAGCGGGCGTCGCTTGCGCCGCTGGCGTAGTCTGGCCCAATGTCCTCGGCCACAATATCCAACTCGCCCACGGGGCAGCGCCAGTTGCGCTCGATAATTGTCAGCCCAGCATCCCCCAACGCACGCACAGCGATCTCTTCGCCCAGTTGGCCGGTGGCTTTGCGGTTATCAGCCATTATGCCCCCAGGTTTTGTCTGCGAGTTGTCGTTCGCCAATCGTCGTTCGCGAATCCCACATCGCAAGTGCCCCCGCCACCAGCCCCGGCAGCCAGATCAGCGCCACCACCAGCCCGGTCAAGCCGATCACAGAAATGATCATCACAGGCAATTGAGACAGCGTACCGGCGACGGCATTAGCAGCCAGCGGGCCAAGGCAGACAAAAGGCAGCACCCAACGGGTGAAGCGACTCCAGGGCAGCAGGGCCGCAGGCAGCGCCGCCCACACCACATAC
>JAHEML010000399.1 GCA_024643705.1 Caldilineaceae bacterium
CTGGCAGCCCAGGATGAACTCTTGGCCCAGGCCAACACCAGCCCGACCATTGCCCGGCTAGGCGGTGGGCCACAGGAAATCCGGGTGCGCCATCTGCCCGACACCCCCACCGGCCCCATGCTGATCGTCCACCTGCTCTTTGACTGCCAGGACGCGATGGGAGCCAATGCCATCAACACCGCTGTCGAAACCATCGCGCCCCGGCTGGAGACCCTGAGCGGGGGCCGGGCGTTACTGCGCATTCTGAGCAACCTGAGCGACGAACGCCGAGCCTGGGCCGAAGTCGCCATTCCCGCGGCTGCTTTCGATACAGCAGACTTCAGCGGCACGGACCTAGTCCAAGCCATCGCCGAAGCCAACGCCTTTGCTGTGGCCGACCCATACCGGGCCACCACCCACAATAAAGGCATCTTCAACGGGATCGATCCGCTCCTCGTCGCCACAGGCAACGACTGGCGCGCGGTGGAGGCTGGCGGCCATGCCTACGCGGCCCGGGATGGCCGTTACCAAGCGCTGACCGACTGGAGGGTAGAAGGGGAGAGCCAATCTCCTCACCTCTTTGGCCGCTTGGAACTCCCACTCGCAGTTGGCGTTGTGGGAGGGGCAACCCGCTCCCACCCCACCGCACAGGTGGCATTGAAAATTCTGGGCGTTGCTGGGGCGCGGGAACTGAGCGAAGTGGCCGTGGCCGTAGGGCTGGCCCAAAACCTGGCAGCGTTGCGGGCATTGGTCACCGATGGTATCCAGCGCGGACACATGCGGCTGCATGCCCGACAGGTTGCTCTGGCTGCGGGCGCGGGGCCAGAACAGGTGGATGAAATCGCGCAACAATTGATCGAAATGGGAGAAATTCGGGTCGAGCAAGCCCAGGCAATTTTGGAGAGCAGGGGAAAGAGATAAGAGATTTGGACTCGCTCTGCGGGATGAGACAAACGTTTTTTGAGGAGACAATTATGCTAAACCAACCAATCAAACCGGTGGGAATTGTGGGGTATGGCGCGTATGTACCCCGTTTTCGTCTGCCGGGGAGCGAAATCAGCCGGGTGTGGAGCGAGGGCAACGAGGAAAGCCCGGTAAAAGAAAAGTCTGTACCGGGGTTAGACGAGGACACGGCCACCATGAGCATCGAGGCAGCGCGCAACGCGCTGGCGCGTGCCCAGATCAACCCCAAAGAAATCCGGGCCGTGTGGGTGGGGAGCGAAAGCCATCCCTATGCGGTCAAACCCACCGGTACCATCGTGGCCGAAGCCATCGGTGCCACACCTGCCACCCAGGCCGCAGACTGGCAATTTGCCTGCAAAGCGGGCACAGAGGCCATGCAGGCCGCCATCGGTTTTGTAGGCAGCGGCATGGCCTCTTATGCGTTGGCGATTGGCATGGACACTGCCCAGGGACGCCCCGGCGACGCTCTGGAATATACCGCGGGGGCCGGGGGTGCAGCCTTTTTGCTTGGCCCAGCGGACGAAGCATTGGCCGTCTTCGAGGGCACGCTCAGTTATGTGACAGACACAAACGATTTTTGGCGGCGACCAGGCAGTCACTTTCCACGTCATGCCGAACGGTTCAGCGGCGACCCTGGCTACTTCGGCCACGTGATCCCCGCGGCGGAGGAGATGCTGGAAGCCATGGGCACAAAGCCAGAAAGCTACGACCACGTGGTCTTTCATCAACCCAACATCAAATTTCCCACGAGGGCCATGGCATCGCTGGGCTTCAAAAAAGAGCAGTGGCAGGCCGGGCTGCTGGTGGGTGAGATCGGCAACACCTACGCGGGATCATCGATTGTGGGGTTGACATCCATATTGGATATTGCCCAGCCGGGGCAGAGCGTGCTGGTTGTCAGCTATGGCAGCGGCGCGGGATCAGATGCGTTTCACCTGCGTATCACCGACCGGGTTGTGGAGGCCCAAAGCCGCGCCCCACACACATGGGACTATATCCGTCGTCGCGTTCCAGTTGACTACGCGCAATATGCGCGAATGCGTGGGAAATTGGCGACCCATTGAGGGTCGGTTGCGTATATCCCACACATATCCCACAAGTATCCCACATGTGCATGTGGGATACTTGGATTCCGGGTGCTACAAGTCTCGCCTTCAGTTCTGAGAACCCCCCCCAATGGACACAAGCGACCCCATAATCGCGCTCTGCATAGCGGGCAGCCGGGCTGAGTTTGAAGGACGGCAGACCGATGCCTACGCGATTTATGCCCAGGCATGGGCCACGGCCCAGGATGACTACGAAGCCTGCATTGCCGCCCATTACATGGCCCGGAGCGTCACGGACCCCAACGAAATCTTCCGCTGGAATCGAGAAGCGCTGAACCGAGCCGAAGCGGTGAACAACGAACAAGTACAGTCCTTTTATGGCTCTCTCTACCTGAACATGGGCCATTCCCACGAGCTGCTGGGGGAGCAGACCGAGGCGGAACGATTCTATGCCCTGGCCGCGGAGTTAGGTGCGGTGCATCAACCGTCGGATAGCTGATTTTGTGATTGCACACACAGAACACACGTGCTAAAATCACATCTACCGCAGTGACTTCAATGGAGAACCGATAAATGCGAAAATTAGTCCTGTTTATGCACGTATCTCTTGATGGTTTTGTGGCGGGGCCAAACGGAGAAATGGATTGGATTCACGTGGATGAAGAGCTTTTCGACTATTCGGGACAACGGATAGACGCAGCAAATATGGCACTCTATGGTCGGACCACCTATGAGATGATGCAAAGCTACTGGCCGACCGCAGCGGAGAAACCAGACGCCACGAAACACGACATTGACCATTCCCGTTGGTATAACAAGGTAGAGAAGATTGTTCTCTCCAGGACAATGCAAGGCATACACCTGCCCAACACGACGATTATCAGCGAGAACTTGACGGAGGCCATCGGAGCGCTCAAGGAGAGCCAGAACGGAGAGATTGTGATTTTCGGTAGTCCGGGCGCGGCCCATTCGTTGATGGCAGAAGGATTGATCGACGAGTATTGGCTCTTTGTCAACCCAATTTTACTGGGAGAGGGGATTCCCGTTTTCGCAGATATTCAACAGAAAATAGCGCTCCGGCTCGTAAACAGTCACGTCTTTTCGTCCGGCGTTGTCTGCCTACATTATGAGCGTATCGGCAACGAATAACTTGTCGAGGGGAAAATATGCAGACCGATCTCAACTACTACGAGACTTTTATCCAAATCGCGCCAGATTGTCCAGTCAAATCGGGGATTGTGCCTGCTGCCAAAGCTGGAAAGAAAACTGTGCCTGTACTGGAATACGCGTTTATCAGCAGCCAACCCTATGGCTATACGCAAGAAGAGTTGCTCTTTGCCGTTCACGTGGAACGGTCAACTATTTCTGCCAGCGAAGTGGCGGCACGCCACGGCGAGTTGTGGACAGAATTTTTCTCCAAAGCTCATGCCTGCTTGCGGGCATCTTCCCTGGCCAAGCGCTACGGCTGGGGCATCCATTTCGACAAGGACGGAAAAGTGGCGGCCTACCCAGTGGAAAGCACCGAATACCAGCATTTTGCCGCCGACAGCAATCTCCAACAACTTGTGGCTATGCGCAACAAACGGGCTTAATTCATCGACAGGGGAATCAAAAAATGTCCGAGACAAAAACGAAGTACACGACTTTCAACCAATATTTTGACGATTTCCCGGAAGGTGTACAGACCATTCTGCAGGAAATTCGACGGACGATACAGGAAGTTGCGCCAACCGCCACAGAAGCGATCAGCTACAATATGCCCGCCTTCAAATTGCACGGCAAAAATTTGGTCTACTTTGCCGCGCACAAAGCCCACATAGGAATGTATCCAATGCCATCCACGCTGGAAGCGCTGGCGGACGATCTTGTGCTTTATACCAGCGGCAAAGGGACAGTCCAGTTTCCCCTCAACCAGCCCATGCCTCTGGAACTGATCCGAAAAATTGTCGAGTTTCGGGTCAATGCAGTTTCGCAGGCTGCGGCCAAAAAGAGGTAAACCAGCGCAGATTAGGCGAGCCAAAGTTGTAGACTATCCACAGATTTCCCAGATAAACACAGATTTTCCTTCCCCATCTATAAAAATCTAAGCAATCTGTGGATAGCCATTTCCGAACGGTTTACGTCAGATCGAGCGCTACATCAAAGAGTGCGATATAACCCGTCGCCGTTTTATCGGGTGTCAACAGCATTTGATTGCCGCTCTGGCCAAAAATGCCATCATCTGCATTGCGCAAGGTCCGTTCACCCCGGCTGTTGTAGGGCGATTGAGCGAAGACGGCATCTGTCAGCATGTCGTCGAAGAAAAGCTGGGAAGTGAAGTCGTAACCAGTGCTTGTGCGCATTTTGAAGTGGATATGCACAGCCCGCCCGGAGTACCAGCCCGGATAGATCGTCGTGAATTTCACAACCCCGCTATCGTCGCTCATTTGAAAGCCCCGCAAAAACTTCTGCCCCACGCTGTTCATCCCTAGTTGAGATGTATCCGAGTAGATTCCATCGGCATCACAATGCCATACATCCACCTGCACCCCAGCCAGGGGGGTGCACGCGCTGTTGCTGATGCTGGAGACGCGGAAGGTCAGTTCCAGAGGCGTGCCTACGCTCACCTTGCCATTTGATGGATCAAGCCGAATGTCCGAGCGGTTGAGTTCCTCCTCCACAAAGAGCGGACCT
>JAHEML010000400.1 GCA_024643705.1 Caldilineaceae bacterium
GTGCCGTCCCGATTGCTGAAATAGAAGATCGTCACCCTGCCGGTGGCGTCGGCCCAGGCTGCCACTGCCCGTGCCACATCCAGAGGCATGTCTGCTTCGTAGAAGATTTCGCCGGAGACTGGATCGCCCACGACCGCGCCTTGGGTGGTGACCACAGGGGTGGTGATTCCCAACAGGGGCGTCTGGGTGCGCACAAAGTCCAGGGTACGCCCGGTGGCGATGGTCACTGGCACACCGGCAGCCTGCGCCGCGGCAATGGCATGGCGCACCCGTGGGCTGTATCCACCGTCGAACTCTTTTTCCAGGATTGTGCCGTCTAAATCGAGAACGACGAGATCGAAGCCAGAGGGGTGCATAGGGTCTGTTCCTTGGGTGGGGTGAAGGATGGTGATACGTGAACTTGAAGTGTGAATTTGTAGGGTGAACTTGAAACGTGAAACGTGAAGCGTGAAACGTGAGAAAGATCGGATACTCTCACGTTTCACGCTTCACGTTTACAAACCAAAGTGGCTCAATGGGTCGCTGTTTCACCCTGGTCTCAAAACTCTGTCTTAAAATTTTGTCTTAAAATTCTATAGTCACCATGCGGGTATGGCCGCTGTAATCCTGGCGCAACCCTACAAAATAAGGCGTGGGCTGCATTTCTTCGGCCAGTTGTTGTACGGCTGGGCCTTGTTGATGGCCGATCTCCAGTATCACAATACCGCCTGGTTTCAGGTGATCGCCCACTTGGGCCAACAGGCGTTGAATGCTATCCAATCCCTGGTGGCCTGCTGTCAGCGCCAGCTGAGGCTCGTATTTGCGAATTTCCGGAGCCAAATCCGTGTATTCTCCATCGGTGACGTAGGGCAGGTTGGCAACGATCACGTCAACTGGTTCGGGCAGAGCTGCCAGCAGATCGCTGACCATGAAGGTGAGCGACGCATGGGGGGCCAAGCGTTTGCCGTTCTCCTGGGCAACCACCAGGGCATCCGGGCTGATGTCCAACCCATAGATGCGGGAATTGGACGGAGCGAGGGTCGCTGTGGTGACGGCAATTGCGCCGCTGCCCGTGCCCACATCGGCAATCACAATGGGTTGCTCTCGCTCCTCTTTCACGTGGGCGAGCAGAAAATCAACAAGCATCTCTGTCTCGGGGCGGGGGATCAGCACCCGCTTGTCCACAACAAAGTCCAATCCGTAGAACTCTTTGCGCCCGAGCATATAGGCCACAGGCTCACGACGGATGCGCCGAGCCACCAAGTCGGTAAACGCTTCAGCTTGGTCCACCGTCAGCGGGTGATCATGATGGGCGAAGAGCCATGTGCGATCCGCTTCCAACACGTGGGCCAGCAATATCTGGGCGTCGAGCCGGGGATTTTCGCAGCCAGCTCCGTTCAGCCGTTGGCTGGCCGAAACCAATGCCCGGCCTACGGGTGTCTCCGGTGTCAGGCTCCACGTGATTTGTTGGTGGAGAATGGCGGGTGTGCTGTTTTCGTTTGTTGACCGCCCATTGGTTCCATTTCCATTGATCACCGTGTCATCCGGTTTTCCGCCGTTCCCGTTGATTTTCGGTTGCGGAAAAAGGTGCCTCGGTGTTGCTGACAGATTGGGGTTTGTGAGGGGAGCCATCATATTGGCTTTTTCCTGCAAGATTGGGTGGTTGTTGGGCTGTGCCATTAAGAGCGTGCCGTTTTCGCGCCGTTGGGAACGTGGAAACGCCAGAGTTCGTGCTGCCGGTCGCACATTGACCTGCAAAATAGTCAAGAGAAATCTCCTTCTTTTATCTGAAACGCACCAGTAGTCTTGCCCAGAAAGGTGTAGGGCTTCAACCTTCTGCCTGTTTCTTGGGTCGTCATTGACCCAGGAGATAGCTGGTACATAGCTGGTAACGTCAATGGGAATGCAAGGGTTTCACCTATCCACCCAGCGAAGAGCAAGTGTAGGATAGACGTGACTTTCCCGATTATACTGGGCTGTTGGGGCTTGCGATAGGAACTTGCTTACAAAATTGGGCCGAATTTTACTCGGTTTCACCGACCTGTTGGAGCTTGGCGGCCTGGTCTTGGGTGGCAAGCTCCTGAATAAATTCGTCCAGATCGCCCTGCATCACACTGTCCAGACGGTAGACGGTGAGGTTGATACGATGATCCGTCACCCGGCTTTGAGGGAAGTTGTAGGTGCGAATCTTCTCGCTGCGGTCGCCCGACCCGATCTGGCTTTTGCGCGCCGACCCTTGTTCATCCTGTTGACGTTGCATCTCGGCGTCGTAAAGCTTTGCCTTCAGAATACGCATGGCTTTAATGCGGTTCTGCAATTGGCTCTTTTCGTCCTGGCAGCTAATCACAATCCCTGTTGGCAGATGGGTGAGCCGCACAGCCGAATCTGTGGTGTTCACGCTTTGGCCGCCCGGCCCACTGCTGCGAAAGACATCAATTTTGATATCGTTCTGGCTGACTTCGATCTCCACGTCCTCGGCTTCGGGCAGCACAGCCACGGTGGCGGTGCTGGTGTGGATGCGTCCCTGGCTCTCGGTGGCAGGAACCCGCTGCACCCGATGCACGCCCGATTCGTATTTGAGCTTGCTGTATGCGCCCTTGCCCCGCACCTCCAGGATCACCTCTTTCAGCCCGCCAACGCCGGTTTCGCTGGTGCTCATCAGTTCAGTTTTGAAACGGTGGTTTTCGGCCCAGCGCATATACATGCGCAGAAGCTCGGCAGCAAAGAGGCCCGCTTCGTCGCCACCCGCGCCCGCGCGGATTTCGACGATCACATTTTTGTCGTCGTTGGGGTCTTTGGGCAAGAGCAGCCGTGTGAGTTCCTGCTCCAGCCGTTCGGCTTCGGCGGATAACTCGGCCAACTCCAATTCGGCCAACTCCCGCATGTCCGGGTCGTCGCTCTCGTCGAGCAATTCCTGGCTGTCGGCCAACTGGCGACGGATATCCTCGGCCTGGCGATGAACGGTCACAACTTCTTCCAGGCTGCTGCGTTCCTGGGCCAGTTCTGTCATGCGCTCGTAGTCGGCCAGCACTTCGGGGCTTGCCATCTGCTGGTTGATCTCGTCGAAATGGAGTTCGATCTTTTTTAGCTGTTCGTGCAGGCTCATGGATGATCCTAGATGATTCCAAAAATGTCTTTGGACGCAGATAAACTCGGATGGTGCAGGGAACCTAGTGTGTCTGTCAGTCGGTGAAAATTGGCAAGTTGCCCAGGGCTATCACATCGGGCCAACGGCTTTCATCACCCTCGGTAAAGACTGCCATCTCGCCGGCGATGGTTGCACCGGCCGCGGCGACCAACTGACGCAGGCCGCGCAAGGTGCTGCCGGTGCTGATCACATCGTCGACCAACAGAGCACGCTTGCCCGCAAGCAACACCCGGTCTTTGCCGTCTACATACAATGTTTGGGGCTTACCTGTGGTGATGCTGACCACTTCGGTTTCCAGGCAATCCACCATGTAGGGCTTGCGTACTTTGCGTACAACAATGTAGGGAATGCCAGTGTGAACGGAGAGCGCATGGCCCAACGTCACGGCTTTCACTTCAGGGACAAGAATCACGTCGGCGGCAGGCGCGGCCTGGGCCAACTGCTGTGCTGACTTTTCTACTGCTTCCCGATCTCCAAGCATGTTGAAGATGGCAATTTTTACGCCCGGTGCAACTTGAAAGATGGGGAGTTGGCGGGTGATCGTGTCGATCTGCACTGTATGAAAGCGACCGTCGTAGCTCATGGGAGAAGGCTCCTTATTGGTGGGCGCACATGTTGTTCCATCCACAGGCGGAGAGACCCGACACCCGCTATAGGCCGATCTTCCAACGAAAAAGTATAGCACAAACGTGCGTAGAACCAAAGAAATGGCAAGCCCAGCCTGAACCGTTTGTCTATCTTGCTCTTGGGCCACTAGCTATTTCCCGAATCCTTTCGTCCTCCGCTACAATGGTTGCACTGAAATGGGGGGGGATGTGTCCCGGTGGGCGCCCTGGTCTTCAAAATCAGTGGCAGGTGGCGCAGAGCCGGCTGCGGTGGGTTCGACTCCCACGCCCTCCCGCCTTAGAAAAGTGGTACAGAGAAGCCACAATTCGCAAAGTAGCAATCTGTGGCTTCTCTGGTTTTTTCTGGATCGGTTATTTGACACAGGGCAAATGCCTGTATATACTTCCCTCTGTCTTGAGAGACTTGATGTGTAAACCATTGATGATTGTCATTTCAGAATAAAACTATCTATGTCTGATTTCACAGTTCGGCCGCTGGTTGGCACTCAAAACGAAAACATCCTTCACCTGCCCTGTTGTTGTACCTGTAATGAGCGGAGCCGTGGGTTCGCGCTTTTGGCAGGGCACAAAGGGTCGTAGCCAAAAAGCCAGCAAACCCCACGGACCTCCGCATCGTTTTGGTCCGGTGAGGGTCGTCTGAGAAAGTGTAGCGCTCAGTTGCCCTGAGCGCTTTTTTGTTACCCAAAGCGTCGCCGGAGAATCCGGCGACGCTTTTGTTTTATCAATAAGTGATGACTTTGGAAAGATAAGGAAATGATGCAGAGAATGAAGAATTTTCCCTGCACCTTTGTCCTGACTGCGCCGGGCAACGAAAACGTGATGGAACATGCCGCGCTGGACGCGGCCACCACGGCCCATAGCCTGAACTGTAAGAGTCTGATCATCATCACCGGCAATT
>JAHEML010000401.1:0-1724 GCA_024643705.1 Caldilineaceae bacterium
ATGTAGCCCGCCATTTCGTGAAAGGTGGCCGCGTAGTGATCGACGACCGCTTGCCCGCGATAGATGCGAAATGCATCCAGGGGGGTGGGGTCTGCGGCAAACGTATTGGATTCGTGACTGAAGTTGGCGATACCGATTTTCATTGGATTATCCTTTGAGTGCGCCGACGGTAAGTAGTCTTACACTGAAGATAATAGAGCGAATTGTGTGTGTAGTCAATTTCAACAAACATATTCCATATCAGCCACTGGCTCTGTCATGGGCAACCTAACCAAATTGGTAACCAAATATGAGTGCAAAATGTGACATTGCGCTATTTTGGGAAGGATCGTATACTACGGGCAATCACTTGGCAAGCCTGCTGCCCAATAAGCCTGTTACCCAACGCTCTTCCCCCACTCACGGTAAGGAAACCCCGATGGCCTTCAATGTAAAAGAACGCGGCAAGATCACCTACTACTACAGCGGCGATGAGCCTGTTCTCTCGGCTCTGGTGACCGAGCGCCAGCCCGACGGTGATTTGAAAATTCATTTTGCTGGTCTGACCGGTGGCTATTCGGCCACTGGTGTGTTGGGGCTGGACACGGTGACATTTATGGACCCGGACGTGGAGATTCCGCTGGTGTTCCGCTGTTGGGAAAAATGGTTGCAGGACGCTGGCATCTGTGATAGCATTGCCCAGGTCGATTTTATCGAGATTCACGCCTTTGGGTGCCAGCCCAAAAGTCCCCATCCCCTGGTGGACCCAGAAGGCTATCTGAAAGAGCAGAATCGGTTGAAAGAGGCCTATCGCCGAGCCTACGGAAACTTTTTCCGCGAGAACTGCCCCGACAATGGCGTGCCTGCCCGTTTTACTGTTCACGTGGTGGATGTACCGGACAAAGCGGCATCGTATGAATTTTACGGCACTGCGCTCTATCAGCAGGCCATGCAAAAATAACGATTTTTCCCTTTCCAGTGGCAACGGAGGATGCGATGAGCCGAGCGGCACGTTCTCTTTACGTTTGGAGTCTGTATCTGCTTGGGTTAGGCGTTATTTTGGTTGTCATCCCCAATATTCTCCTGTCACTCTTTGGCTTCCCGTCGACTGATCAGGTCTGGATTCGGGTTGTGGGCGTGTTAGTACTAGTGCTGGCTTACTACTCTTACGCATCGGCCAATGAGAATAACCGGAGCTATTTCCGTTGGACTGTTCCTGGCCGAATAGTTGTTCCCATCTTGTTTGTTCTCTTTGTTCTACTCAATTTGGCCCCGCCTCAGTTGATTCTTTTTGGCCTGCTCGATTTGGCTGGGGCACTTTGGACCTGGCAGGCTCTCCGCAGCGAAGGATAACAGATGACCGATTCCCCCAGATTCGACCTGCTGTTGAAGGGTGGCCACACCATCTGCGCCAAAAACAACATCGATGGTCGCATGGACATTGCTATCAAAGATGGCAAAATTGCTGCAGTAGAGGCAGATATTGATCCCGCGTTGGCGGATAAAACCGTCGATGTGACTGGCCTCTACGTCACCCCCGGACTCATCGACATTCACGTTCACGTCTACCACACCCGAGAGCCGGAAGGGCTGTCGGTGATGGCCGACTCCCACTCCTTCCGCTCTGGTGTGACCACCTTTGTGGATACAGGTACAGCCGGCGCACGCCACTTTCTCCACTTCAAACGCACCGTGATCGATCTATCAAAAACCCGCATCTTCGCCTTCGTCAACATCGTGGATCA
>JAHEML010000401.1:1734-4643 GCA_024643705.1 Caldilineaceae bacterium
CTCTGCGCTGGCACCGTGCTGGCCTATCCCGACATCTGTGTCGGGGTGAAGACAGCCCACTATTGGGCCAGAGAGCCTTTCGACGAAATTCACACGCCCTGGGCCGCGGTGGATCGGGGCGTGGAGGCCAGCAAGCTGTGTGGCAAACCGCTCATGGTAGACTTTTGGCCCCGGCCCGAACGCACCTACCCGGAGTTGATTCTGGAAAAGATGCAACCCGGCGATATTCACACCCACGTCTTCGCCCAGCAATTCCCCATTGTGGATGAAGCGGGCAAGCCGAATGACTTTCTCTTCAAAGCCCGCGAACGAGGCATTATTTTCGATTTGGGCCATGGCGCGGGCAGCTTCTGGTTCCGCAATGCCGTGCCTGCCATGCAAAATGGCTTCAGCCCCGACTCAATCAGCACCGACCTGCACACCCGCAACATCCACGGGGTTGTGGTGGATATGCTCACAACCATGAACAAGATACTGAACATCGGCATGCCCCTGGCCGAAGTGATCTACCGATCCACGCTGACCCCAGCCCAGGAGATTGGCCACCCGGAATTGGGCCATCTGAGTGTTGGTGCGGAGGCGGATGTGGCCGTACTGGCCATGCGCACAGGTGATTTTGGCTATGTGGATTGTGGCAAGGCGAAGATACAGGGTGACAAGAAGTTGGAATGTGCCATGACTTTGCGCGCCGGTGAGATCGTCTATGATCCCGACGGGCGCAGTGTGCCACGGTGGGAAGACGCACCGGCGGCCTATTGGGTGTTGCCGTTTTGATTTGCGGGTGAGGTGATACACCGCAGATTGGCTTCATTACAGGAAACAGAGCGGTTTTTACCGCATCGTTAGAGTAGGAGGAATCATGGCTGTTGCGCAAAACCAGCAGAGCGTGCCGGTCGGGGCTGGCCCATCGTGGATTTCACGGGCAGTGGGCGCACGATCCAAGACGCAAACGCATAAGGCCCTGTGGGGTTACGCATTTTCGTTGCCCTGGATTTTAGGGCTGATCGTCTTTTGGGGTGGCCCTATCTTGGCCTCGGTCTATTTTAGTTTCACCGAATATGGCATTACAAGTGCCCCCAAATGGATCGGACTGACCAATTACACAAAAGCCTTTGGGGCTGATAGTCTTTTCTGGCCTTCGCTTGGGCGTACATTTACATTCGCCGCCATCTATGTACCTGTCGCTATCATTGGTGCGTTGCTGCTGGCAATCATGCTCAACCAAAAGTTGATCGGCACAAATATCTACCGCACCGTCTTTTTTGTTCCCCATTTAATCCCGGCTGTAGCCCTGGCTGTTGTCTGGACCTATTTGCTACAGCCCACTCTTGGGCCTGTGAATGAGTTTTTGCGCAATTTGGGAGTCGAAAATCCTCCGGCCTGGTTTACAGCGCGGGATTCAGCCCTCTATTCGGTCACGATGATCAATATCTGGGCCGCGGTGGGCGGGAATACGATGCTCATATTCCTGGCTGGCTTGCAAGGGGTGCCCCAGGAACTCTACGACGCGGCCTCCATCGATGGTGGTGGTGTCTGGGCAAAATTCCGCCATGTCACCCTGCCCTTGCTCACGCCGACAATTTTCTTCAACCTGGTACTCGCAGTGATTGGCGCGCTTAAGGTCTTCACGACAGCGTGGGTCGCCACCCAGGGCGGTCCATCCTACGCCACCTGGTTCTTTGCTCTGCATATCTATAACCAGGCCTTCCTCTACTTCCATATGGGCTACGGCAGTGCGCTTGCCTGGGTATTGGCTGCCATACTCATCGTCTTCACATCCTTCCAGGTCATCACTTCCCGCCGCTGGGTTCACTACGAAGGCGCATAGGAGACGGTAATCAGATGGCACATACTATCGCTCAAGAACAAAATTCGTTTCGACTCACGCCCAGCAAAGTACTGCTCTACCTGATTGTGCTTGGGCTATGTGTGATGTTTGGTTTCCCCCTCTTTTGGACACTGATGAGTTCGTTCAAAACCCCGGCAGAAATGGCCGCATTCCCCCCGGTGATCATCCCAGATGCCTTTCAATGGGGCAACTACAACAGCGTGCTCTTTATTCCCCGCATCCCTGTAACAGTTTGGGTCTGGAACTCGACCATTGTGGTCACGCTCACGACGCTGGGAACGCTGATCACTGCTTCGGTTGTCGCTTATTCCTTCGCCCGATTTGAATATCGGGGACGCGACGCACTTTTCATGATCACACTGGCGACCATGATGCTTCCAGCCGAGGTAACTTTGATCCCCCAATTTGTGCTCTTCTACAAACTGGGCTGGATCAACACACTGAAGCCGCTGTGGGTTCCAGCTTGGTTTGGGGGTGGCGCATTCGCTATCTTTCTCATGCGCCAATTCTTTCTCTCTCTGCCCAGAGATTTGGACGAAGCGGCCCTTATCGACGGAGCCAATTACTTCCGCATCTTCTGGTCCATTTTGCTGCCTTTGTGCAAGCCGATTCTGGCAACATTGGGCATTATCACCCTCATTGGCTCCTGGAGCGACTTCATTGGCCCGTTGATCTATCTGAATTCACCCAGCAAATTTACGGTCTCGGTTGGCCTGCAATTCTTCAACAATTCACCAGAAGTGGGCGGCGAACCACTGCAACATCTGCTGATGGCAGCTTGCGTCCTTTCGATGATCCCCACGATTGCCCTGTTTTTCCTGGGCCAACGATACTTCGTGCAAGGTATTGTCATGTCGGGTATTAAGGGATAAGTTGATACCTTGCAATTGACATGAGGAGATGTGTCAGAACGACGGACACATTCCGATCCCAAATGTCAAATCTGACATATCTTCCTTCCAGAAAGGATGACCGCCTATTTGATTCAAAGCGACAACCATCTAATCACTGGTTCATTTATCCACAATCAGATAAGGAGAAGTTCTAGATGCAACGTAAG
>JAHEML010000402.1 GCA_024643705.1 Caldilineaceae bacterium
TGCTGGAGGAGAGCCAAGGGGCTGTCCCTGTGATCGAAACCTGGCTGGATTCGTGCGACGCCCTGACCAACGACCGGGGTGCTGTGGTCAAATTCGATCTCAACAAAGACTCCTTTGACGATCTGCTCATCTTCCCTACCATCATCAGCGATGTGGGCTATGGCCCTGGTGGCGCGGACGGAACCTTCCTCCTCTTTCATGGAAATGAGGAAGGCGGCTTCGATCTGGCATTGGCCCCCAATATCTTCGGTCAGCCCAAGCCCTTGGGTTGGGGTGATGCCAACGGCAATGCCCAGCCAGAGCTTCTGTGGCAGGTGGAGAGCTGCTCGTCCTTCTTCTGCGTCACCAGCCTGCTTGGCCTGACCTGGGATTCGGAAACAAACGAATATAGCCAAGCCGTGTCGCCCGGCGCAGCCTTGGCCAATGGTCGCATTTCCATCGAAAATGTGGCACGAGGCACACCCGGCAAAGGCCGCCAAATCAAGTTGGTGGGCGGGGTAAGCGGCACAGCAGGTGGTGGATTGACAGTGCCCCACACAGAAATCTGGCAGAGTATCGACGCCGCGCCTTTCCGCCGGATCGCCTGGACCTATGACAGAAATTCAGATGGTAACGACTGTTTGGGGTTACGACTGGTCGAGGCGGATGTGGCGCTTCAGGCGTCGGACGTTCTCGGCTATGCCCCGGCCATCGCCTTCTATCGTTCCGCACTGGAGGATCACGGATTGCAGGCATGTAGCCTGCTCGGCCTGGATGCAAACGAGGAATTGACACGCCTACAGGGTCTTGCCAGCTTCCGCTTGATCCAGGCCCAGGCATTGGCCGGAGAAATGACCGACGCCCAACAGACCCTGGCTGGTCTGGCTGCAGGCCAACCAGAGGGCGACTATACCGCCCTCGCCACCGGCTGGCTCGACTCATTTGTGACGGATGGAGACGCCGCGACAGCTTGCACCAGTGTCACCGAAACGGTGATCGCCAACAGCAAATTGTGGCAAGTGACGGATCAATACGGTTATGATCACCCGGCCCTGGCCGCCGAACAAGTCTGCTTTGTGCCGGACACTGGGGAAGAGAGCGTGGAGGAAGGCGCGACAGAGTAGGCGTTTCAAAAGAGTAGGCGTTTCAAAACCCCAATCGATTTACAGATTGCGCAGAAGCGTAGAGGCAGGTTTCTAACCTGCCTCTACAGCAAAATCACAGCACAATCCAGTTCCGCCAGAGAGTGATCGCGCCGGTGGCTGAGAACAAGACCACCCGTTCCCTGGCCGGCCGCGAGAATCTGGCGGGACAGATCGCCCGAACGCAGGCGGTGAAAGCTGACAGGCAAAGGGCTTTCATCCAGGGCAACCCGCAAAAAAGCCTCGGCAGACGGGTTGTCGGCGAAGACGGCCAAGGGGCTGGTATAAACCTGGGCCAGTCGCACAGCCAATGCAACCAGTGGCAATTCGTCCGCCGCGCCGCTGGTGACAAGCCGAATCGGCTGACCGGGGCGTATTTCCTGGTGCAGCAGCAAAAGAGGCGCGCTGTGTTCGCCCAACACCCGTTGGGCAACCGAACCCATGCGCGAGGGTCGAGAATAGATCGAATTGCCAAACCGCCCCAAACTAAGCAGCGTGCCTTCCCCACCGGCCTCCATCAAAGTCGAAGCAATCCCGCCCCGGATCACCCGAAAATGCCAGGCCAGGTTATATTCACCGGCAATTTGCCCGGCCCAACGGTTCACCGTTTGGGCCACCACCCGCAACTCGCGCTCGGCCACATCCCTGTCAAAAGAACGTATTCCCCCAGGCTGGCGCAACTCGGTGGCAATGGGCAGTTCCGCCAGATCGAGCAGACGCACATCTTCCACAAACAACCCTTCCAAGGGCGCGCCCAGCGCGGCCGAGATACGCGCCGCACTGCGCAACACCACCCGGCTGCACGGCGACGCGTCCAATGCCACCACCACCCGGCGGATGGGGGATGAAAATTGGGTTTGAGATTCAGGTTGAGATTCAGGTCGAGTATCTTCGCTCATCTATGATCATCTCCTTATGCCAGAATTCAGACAAACTCCGGCCCGTTCTGCCGGTGAAACGCCGACCAGCGCTGGGCAAACCCCCGCAAACGATCCTGCACCAGCCGGTTGATCGTGCCTTCGGGATAGACACCCTGATCATCGGCCACACCCGCACTCACCCCGGTGAGAAGCTCGATGCCTTCATCGATGTGGGTGACTGGGTAAATATGAAATTGCCCGGCGGTCACCGCGTCCACAACCTCCTGGCGCAACATCAGATGGCCCACATTCGTGGCCGGGATCAGCACCCCCTGCTCGCCTGTCAGCCCCCGCTGTTGACAAATAGCAAAAAAGCCTTCGATCTTCTCATTCACCCCGCCAATCACCTGGACATTGCCAAACTGATCCACCGAACCGGTGACGGCAAAGGATTGGCGGATGGGCACATTGGCGATGGCCGAAAGCAAGGCATAGAGTTCGGTGGAGCTGGCACTGTCGCCGTCCACGCCCCCGTAGGATTGCTCGAAGACAAGCCCGGCCTGGAGCGAGAGGGGAAAATCCGCGGCGTAGCGGGCAGCCAAATAGGACGAGAGGATCAACACCCCTTTGCTGTGGCTTGGCCCGCTCATCGCCACCTCCCGCTCGATATTCACCACTTCACCCCGGCCAATGGTCACCCGGGCAGATATGCGGCTGGGCTGGCCGAACGCGGTACTGCCCAATTGCATCACCGCCAGCCCATTGATCTGCCCCACGGCTTCGCCCTCGGTCTGCACCCGGATAGTGCCATCCAGAATCGCCTCCTGGCTTCGTTCGGGGATACGCCAGGCCCGGTAGCGCTGGGCGTCCAGGGCCTGCTCCACATGGGCCAAGCCGACAATCTCCGCGCCAGCTTTGCCCGCAAAATAGTCGGCCTCTTGCAGCAGGTCCACCAACATCGCCACCCGCATGGAAAGTTTATCCGCATCGGCAGCCACCCGCGCGCACTGGTCGATCACCCTGGCGGTGGCTTCTCGATCCAAATGGCGCAGACTCTTGCTGGCAACCATGGAGCGAATCAGCCGCGCAAAGAGCAGTTGACTCTCGACGGTGCGGTCGATTTCGTCATTAAAATCGGCCATCACCTTGAAGAGTTCGTCAAAATCCGGGTCTGCCTGGCTGAGTTGATAGTAGATGCTGCGATCACCCACCAAAGCCACTTTGATTTTCAGGGGTATGGACTGGGGTTCCAGCGAGACGGCGTTGGCCTGGCTGAGCATCTGGCCCGGTGTTTCAAGACGGATGGTCTCGGAACGCAGGGCACGCTTTAGCCCTTCCCAGGCATAGGGTTGCGAAAGCAGTTTGAGCGCGTCGATCATCAGGTAGCCGCCATTTGCCATGTGCAGGCTGCCACATTTGATATGGGTGAAATCGGTGATCAGTCCGCCCATGTGGGGGATATATTCTACTCGGCCCACCAAATTTTGGTAGGCGGGGTTGTCCTCGTAGACAACAGGTGCACCAGTACGCCCGTCGTGCTCTACCAGCAGATTAACCCGGTAGCGCACAAAGCGATCACCGTTGCGCTCTGTCCCACGGTCCACGGGTTGAGCCGGGGGTTGCCCTTCCTGCTCTTCGCCCTCGTCGGCCCGCAAAAAGAGGGGCAGATTATCGATCACATCGGCCTGAACCGCGGCAAGATAGGCCAGCACAGAGGGTTGCTCGGTGAAGTTCTCCTGCACCTCGCGCAAAAGGGGATCGAGCGTAAAATGGGCCAATTCAGCGTGGAAATTTTGTAGCTCTTTGCGCAGTTCCCGCTCCCATCGGGGCAGTTGAACCACCACCCGTTGCAGCTTTTCCTGCATCTCGTCAATGGCAGCCTTGAGTCTGTCTTGCTCTTCCTGAGCCATTGTCTGAAAATCTTCGGCTTTCAGCACTTCGCCCTCCCGCACCGGGGCAAAGATCAGCCCGGTGGGGGTACGCAGTAAGTTCAGCCCTTTGGTGGTTGCCTCGGCCTGCAAAGCCGAGAATGCTTCTTCCTGGCGCTGCTGGTAGGTGGATTCGATGGCCTGACGGCGCACCCGGTAGTCATCGGTTTCGAAGGCGGCCGGCAAAACCGTGCGTATCTCGTCGAGTAGCTCGTCCATGGCAGAACGCAGCGCAGTACCCTGCCCCATGGGTAGTTCCAGTGCGATGGGCCGGTGGGGTTCGTCAAAATTGTAGACATAACACCAATCCGAGGGCGGATCATCGTCTTGGGCCTGCTCTGCCAGGAACTCTCGCACCACCGTATGTTTGCCCGTACCGGGGCTGCCCAGTGCAAAGATATTGTAGCCGGGGTGGTGGACGCCGATGCCGAATTCCACCGCAGCCACAGCCCGCTCTTGGCCGATAATGCCGGAGATCGGTTCCAGTTCGGCAGTGGTGTCAAAAGTGAAACTGGCTGGATCGGTGCGGGTGTTGAGTTGGGCTGGCTTCAGGGCTGGGACAGGGGTCATGGACGGGCCTCGGAAAGAGATCGGGAAAAATCCGAACGTGGATTGGGCGGATCGACGCGGACGCGCGCCTGTGTGTAGCCTACCACGCGCGGGGTTTGTTGGCAATTGGCCCAGAGAGATCGAAGCAGTTGCACACCACCAGCCCGGATCGCTTTCAAT
>JAHEML010000403.1 GCA_024643705.1 Caldilineaceae bacterium
GAGGACCGTCCCTTTTTGCTCTCTGTGCTCTTATGGGGATTGTCGGTGGTGCTGGTCATCTATCTGTGGTAGAAAAAATGTGAAACGTGAGAACATTCCATGTTCTCACGTTTCACGCATCACGTTTTATTTCCCTACAAACTCGGCCCACGGCCCTTCCATCCCATCCTCGGTGACACCGTAGAAGACGCGGATATTTTTGCCATCGCGGCGGGCCAGATCATAGCGCACTTTGCCTGCCCGGCTCTCCGAACCAACCAAGCCCACATCGCCTTTCCACGTCACTTTATTCATCTCGACGGGCTGGTCTTCCACCTGAGCGATGGCGTAGTTCCAGAGTTTGCGTGCGCCCTTGCGGGTGACATTGCTCACCGAGCGCCCGTTGCGCAGATCGCTGACCACATAGTAATTGACGCCGTTGCGGGTTTCGCTGGAGATAATTTCGACACCCACCTGGGGTAGATCGAAGGGGTCGCTTGTCTCAGCCTTCTTGGTGGCTGCCGGAGAAGCCCCGTTTGAGCTGCTCTCGCTTGTGTTGCGTCCCCGTCGGCGACGCCGGTTGCTGGCATTGCTGTTGGTGGATTCGGCTGCTTCCGCCACATCGGCCTCGACAGTTGCTGCGGCTGGCTTGCCCCGGCTGATCCCCGCGTTTTCCAACACCAGGGCTACAATCTCATCCCGCACAGCCAGGCTGGTCTCGGCATCGTTGCGTACATAAAATTTGGACTGATCGAGACAATAGGGTTTCTCGTCGCCCTCGTCCACGCTGACGCGGAGTACCTGGGCGTTTTCGCTTTGGGCCGTCTCGAAGCGCACGTCTAGTTGGGGTTGCAGTCGCTCGGCAATTGCTGCCTGTAGCTCCTTTTGCACGTTTTTGATGTTAGACAAGCCCTTGACTGGCCCCTTGCGCACGCTGGCCCCCACATAAACGACACCACCATCGGTGTTGGCAAAGGCACACAGATCGGCCAGTACTGCCGCTTGTCGCCCACCGCGAACGGTGACTGTTTCGTGGAAGCTCTGCACCTGGTTGGGACCTTCGGCCCGGGCAACGGCAAGGTGATCGATGGGCTTGTCTTTGGGGCGATAAGCACGGGTGCGATCAAAGTTGGTACTGCCAAGCAAGTCGGCAATCGCTTCGAAGCTGGCTTCGGGCAAAAGCAGCTCGGTGGCCCGTTCGCCAATGCCCAGCCGTTTGGGGTTTTTGGGGTCGCCAACCAGCCGGTGGGCGTCGCTGCCCTGAATACAGTGCATCTTGCGGGCATATTCGGGCTTGCTACCGTTGAAGAAGCGGGCTGTCGCGTTGCGGCTGCGGCTTTCCAGGTCCGTCACTTCCAGCGCGATCAGATTATCGTTCTGGGTATAGGCGATTTTGGTCTGCCCCCCAAAGGGGAAGTTGCGCATAGCCACGCCGTGGGTGCTGTTGGCGTGGGCGGCGATGGCAATGCCACCGGCCTCGGTGATGACCTGATACGCGGTCAACACGTCTGTGCTGGCCCCAGTCTCCGTGCTGCCCAAGTCCAGCTTTTCTGCGGGCACATTCAAATTCAGCAGCACATATTCCAGGTGGCGCACGCTTGTCTCGGGCGGAAAGATGCCCAGGATGTGAAAGCCAAAGGTGGCGGTAAATTCAAAGCCCGGCAAAACCAGAATCTTGTTGGCGAGGGTGCGCCATTCGTCCAGCCGCAACTTCTCGTCGTCGGTCAGTCGATCCTGGGCTTCAAGCTTGGTCAGCCATTCGATCTCTCGGCGCACTGCGGCCACGCCTGCCACTGTGTTGTGGTCGGTAATGGCAACAATGTCCATTTCCTTCTCGTTGGCCTGACGCAGCCATTCCAAATAGGTGGCTTGGGGTTCTTCATAGTCGCTGGATGCGGGCGTATGCAAGTGCATATCCGCTTTGAACCAGCGTAACTTCGAGGTGTCCTGCTGGGGGGTAGGGGTGTTGGGTGATTTTCTTCGTCTGCTCACGAAACCGTTCCATTTCTAAAATGATGGGAGCGGCTGGTTCGGGCAGACCCAGGCTGTCAAGCTGAAACAAAGGACCATCAAAAAGCTCGTAGTACAAAAGACCACGGCAAATCAAAGGGTGGCATACCGTCCCGTCCAAATTAAGACTGCCTGCAAAAAATGTGGCAAAAAAGACGTTTCGGCGTGCCGCTGTTCATCCTGCGCCTGGATCGGCAAATGTCCAGTCCGCACAATAGTTCGACGACAATCTCGTCGAATGACAGAAATTGTACGCCGGTTGTCGAGAAAATAGCAAGTATTGGGTGGGGTGAAACGACTCCTTCCAGGCAGAGGCGATCATTTCCGCTGCATTTTCTCCTGATTGCGGTGACGTTTCCCCCTGAACACTCATTCCTCCCGTCCAAATTGATCCAGGTTACTGCCTTGCTTCGATCGCGTATTCAATCTTCTCCACAACCCCACTCCCGTCATCCTGCGCAACCGCCACTTCCTTACCGACAAACCCATTGCCTTCGCCCTGTTTCTCTGCGGCACTGGGTCGCCCAGGCGGCAGCGCTTCATCCAGCGCGGCGGCCAACACTTCGTCCACTGTCTCCACCAGGATGAATGTCAGGCCCTGGCGGACATTCTCTGGCACGTCTTCTAGATCGGCCTCGTTGCGCTTGGGCAAAATGACTGTATCCAGTCCCAGACGGGCCGCGGCCAGCACCTTCTCTTTTAGGCCGCCAATGGGTAACACCTTGCCCCGCAGAGTGATCTCGCCTGTCATGCCGATGTTGGACTTGACTGGGCGGCGGGTGAGCAGGCTGGCAAGCGCCGTGACCATGGTAATGCCCGCGCTGGGGCCATCTTTGGGAATGGCACCCGCGGGGATGTGTAGATGAATATCCACATCTTCAAAGAAGTGGGGATCGATACCCAATGCTTCGGCCCGGCTGCGCACGTAGCTTAGGGCCGCCTGGGCACTCTCTTTCATTACATCGCCCAACTGCCCTGTGAGCACAAAGCCCTTCTTGCCGGGCATTTTGGTGGCTTCGAAGAAGAGTACATCGCCGCCCGTCATGGTCCACGCCACGCCCACGGCCACACCGGGAATCTGCAAGCGTTCGGATATCTCTTCTGGGTGGATTTTGCGCTTGCCCAGATAAAGGGCGAGATCGTCTATGTCCACGGTTACGGTTGCGTGAATGATTTTCGACTCGCCTTGGGCTTCGGTCTTTGGGGGAATGTGGGCCGCGATTTTGGCGGCGATCTTGCGGCATACTTTGCCGATCTCTCGCTCCATGCCACGCACACCGGCTTCTTGGGTGTAGCCCTGCACAATGCCCCGCAGCGCGGCTTCGGTGAAGATCACCTCATCCTGGCGCAGACCATTTTCCTTGATCTCTCTGGGGATCAGATAGCCCTGGGCGATCTTCACCTTTTCGTCTTCGGTGTAGCTGCTCAGTTGGATGATCTCCATACGGTCGCGCATGGGGCCGGGGATCGTGTCCAGCACATTGGCTGTGGTTACAAACATCACCTGGCTGAGATCGAAGGGAACGTCCAGGTAGTGATCCCGAAATTCCCGGTTCTGCTCCGGGTCCAACACTTCGAGCAGGGCGCTGGTGGGATCGCCCCGAAAGTCCCGGCTCAATTTGTCCACCTCATCCAGCATAAAGACCGGGTTTTTCGTCTCTACCCGGCGCAGGCTCTGGATGATGCGCCCTGGCATAGAACCAATGTAGGTGCGCCGAAAGCCGCGGATCTCAGCTTCGTCGCGCACGCCACCCAGGGCCAGTCGCACAAATTTGCGCCCGGTGGCTCTGGCAATGCTGATGCCCAGGCTCGTTTTGCCCACACCGGGCGGGCCAACAAAACAGAGAACTACGCCTTCCCGTTCCCGGCGAATTTTGTCGCGCACGTCATCGGCTTCTTCTTCCCGCTCTTCTTTGCGGTCGGCCCGCAGTTTGCGTACAGCCAGATATTCCAAGATGCGATCTTTGATTTCGTCCAGCCCATAGTGGTCCTCATCCAGCACCTCTCTGGCGTGGTCGATTGCCAGATTGTCTTCGGTGGTCTGTTGCCAGGGTAGGCTGACCATCAAGTCCAAATAGGTTTTGATGACGCTGTATTCGGCGGCCTGGATGGGCATGCGACGCATGCGGTTCAGCTCGCGTCGGGCTTCTTTGTGGGCCTCTTCGGGCATACCCGCCGCTTCGATGCGCTCTTCCAATTCGCGGATGTCTGCGGCCTGTTCGTCTTCTTCCCCTAGCTCCTTTTGAATGGCCTTCATCTGCTCGCGCAGGAAGAAGTCCCGCTGCATCTGCTCCATTTCGCCCTGGGCTTCTGACTGAATTTTGTGGCCCAGTTCCAATACATCTACTTCTTTGCGCAGCAGTTGGGTCAGCCGCAGCAGCTTATCCTGCACGCTGTCCAGTTCCAGAACATGTTGAGCATCGGCCAGATCCAGGCGCATACTGCTGGCAACCAGATAGGCCAGTTGGCGGGCGTTCTCGGCGTTGGCCGCCATGACAGCCAATTCTTCCGGCATCTGACCGTCCAATTCCACCAGGCGGTGAAAGAGGTCCTGGACCGCGCGGCTGAGGGCTTCGGTCTCCAGATTGTCGACGGTGGTCTCTGGCAGCACTTCCACCCGCGCCCGCAAGTAGGGGTATTCC
>JAHEML010000404.1 GCA_024643705.1 Caldilineaceae bacterium
GACGGTTATTTGGAGTTGCCGGAAAAGCCAGGGCTGGGCATCGACCTGAACGTGGAAGCGCTGGAGAAGTATCCCTTCAAATCATGGCATCGGGGTTTCACCTTCCGCGATGATGGCGCACTGGCCTATCAGTAGACAAAAGCAACCGCGGCGCGTCAAAAGGCCAGAGTTTGCGCCGTGCCCACATCGACAGCCAAAGCCAGGGCATCGAAGCTCTTGCGCAGAAGGTCGAAGCGAATGGGGGCGTAGACGGGATCGTCCCAGCGGTTGTCGAATTCGTGGGGATCGGCAGCCAGGTCATAAAGCTCGCCATAGTCATGGCCGTGATAAACCACCAGCTTGTGTTGGCGATCGCGTAACATGGTGGCAAAACTTCCACTCCACCCGATGCGCCCCGGTGTAGCGGGGTTGAGGGCCTGGTAGTATTCGCAGCGCACAAAGTCCCGATGCGCCTGGGCCGTTTTCTCGCCGGTGCAGAGTGGTAGGAGCGAACGCCCGGTCATCTTCTCTGGGGTGGGCAGACCGGCCGCGTGGAGCAGGGTGGGAGCAATGTCGGTCAGCTCCACCAGGGCGTCGCTGACAAGGCCAGCCTGGATGTGACCAGGCCAGCGGATAATCAACGGAACCCGCACAAGCCCTTCAAAGAAGCGGCACCCTTTGAGCAGTAGGCCATGATCGCCCAGCATTTCGCCATGATCGCTGGTGAAAATGACGATAGTGTTGTCCCGTTGCCCGCTTGCGTCCAGGGCATCCAGCAAGCGGCCCAGGTTGTCGTCGATCAACTCGATCATGGCATAGTAGGCGGCGGTGATCTGGTCGGCGTTGAAGTCGGCTGGCCGCCGGGCCGGGTTCTGGAAGTCGCCGGGGTTGCGGGATTGTTCGGCCAGGTCGCTCTCGCGGAAGAGTGGCTCAGGGACGTTGGACGGATCGTAGCGATCCAGGTAGGATTGGGGTGGGTCGAAAGGGCCGTGAGGGTCAAAAACGTTGACACTCATCAGCCAGGGGCCGTCGCGTTCTTCTTCCAGAAAGTCAATCGCCCGATCCGTACACCAGGTTGTCTGGTGGAGATGGGGCGGAAGTTCGCCAGGGTTTTGGCGCATCTCTTTCAGGCTGTACCCCTGGGCCGCCAACCAATCAGCGTAGGCGTGGCCGCTGGGATAGCGATCTTCTGGGTCGTGGCTCCAGTGAAAGAGCCGGTAGCCGTCGTCGGCCGGGCGCGGCTCTTCCCGCCCCGCTGCACCGGCCAGATGAAGTTTGCCAGCCAGCCCGCAATCGTAGCCCGCGCCGTCTCGTAGCAATTTTGTTACCAGAGGGGTGGCCTCGGACCAGCGCTCGTTGCCGTTGCGGGTGTTGTGGACGCTGCTGGGATAACGCCCGGTTAGGAAGCTGGCTCGGCTTGGGGTGCAGATAGGGCTTTGGCAATAAGCGTGGGTGAAGGCGATGCCCTCGGCTACCAGCCTGTCGATGTTGGGTGTGCGGATGTGGGGATTGTTCAGGCTGTGGATGGTGTCGTAGCGCTGTTGATCCGTGCAGAACCAGAGGATATTTGGTGTAGCCATTGGGTTCAGCTCCCGTGGTGTTGTGGATTGGGCATTGATGGTAGGATACAGTGGACAGCCATTCTACGCAAAGGGGTGTGAATCATGAACCAATCGAACCATGCGCTTGCCCTCATCGGCGAGGATATTGGCGCTGAGAATCTGGCGCGACTGCGCCGGGACTTCCCCTCGGTGGAGTTCCGGTTCTGCTTGGATGCTGCCGAATTTGTCGCCGCGGCTGCCGAAGCCGAGATTATATTCAGCAAGAGTTTCCCGGCGGGTAGCCTGGAGGCAGCCGTTGGTCTGCGCTGGGTGCAGGCGGGCACGGCAGGGGTGGACCGACTTCTGGCCGGGCTGGCCGAGCGGGAGGTGGCTATCACCAATGCGTCTGGTGCGCACGGCGTGCCTATGGCCGAGCTGGCCATAGGGATGATGTTGGCCTATGCCGCTGGGCTGCATACGGCCATTCGCGGGGCCGACGACTACAATGGCGTGCGGGCGCAGATTTTGCGCGAGAAGTTCGAACTGGAAGGGCAAACCCTCTGTGTGGTGGGGCTGGGGGATATTGGCGGCACATTGGCCTGCAAGGCACAAGCCTTGGGAATGCGGGTGATCGGTGTGCGCCGCACTCTGGCCCCTTTCCCCCAGGTGGATGCACAGGTCACGCCGGATGGGCTGGGAGCTGTGCTGCCCCAGGCTGATCATGTGGCTCTCTGTCTTCCCCTGACCAGCGAAACTGTGGGCATCATCGGGGCGTCGGAACTGCGCGCCATGAAATCCTCGGCCTACATCTATAATGTGGGGCGGGGCAGTTCCATCGATCAGTCTGCGCTTGTTCAGGCATTGCAGGATGGCTGGATTGCCGGGGCGGGCTTGGATGTGACTGACCCGGAGCCGCTGCCTTCCGATTCGCCCTTATGGGCCATGCCCAATGTTATCCTCAGCCGCCACACCAGCGGCAGCAGCCCCTACAACGCTGACCGCATTACCACTATTTTTGCCGACAACCTGCGCCGCTTTCTTGCGGGCGAACCGCTCCAACAACAAGTGGATGTGGGATTGGGGTACTGAAAATAGCGAGTTGCGAGTTGCGGTCCGCTTGTTCCCATCTTCGCCGTGATCAGTAACCCTAAAATGGAACGCGGATGACGCTGATGACCGCGGATCAAGATAAAATTTGTGCGATCTGTAGTTCACTCTGATTGCTCATATCACCACCACTTTGCAAAGGAAACTCACATGCCAACTACCCGACCTAATCTGCTCTACATTCACACCGACCAGCACAGCCCCCATGTTACCGGCTGCTACGGCGATCCACTGGTGGAGACGCCGAATCTTGACCGGTTGGCTGCCGGGGGTGCGCTCTTTGAAAATGCCTACTGCTCTTCCCCCATCTGCGTGCCTTCGCGCATGTCTATGCTTTCGGGTCGGCACCCCTATCAAAACGACTGCTGGACCAACGAGCATATTCTGGACTCCGCTATTCCCACCATCGCCCACAGCATGGGCGCGGCTGGCTACCGGCCTGCGCTGGCCGGACGCATGCACAGCCTGGGGCCAGACCAATTGCGGGGCTACGCCGAGCGCTTTGTGGGGGATCATAGCCCCAATCATCTGGGCAGCAAAGGGCCGAATCGGGGTATTCTGGAACGGACAGCCGGTCCTCACCAGATCAGTCTGGAACTCTCCGGGCCAGGCCAAAGCGGCTACCAAGTTCATGACGAGGATGTGACCGCGGCCGCGGTGGATTTCTTAAACAGGCAGGGGGTGCAGAAGCGCGCGGGGTTGATGGACACGCCATTTTCCTTGACCGTGGGCCTGATGCTGCCCCATCCGCCCTATGTGGCCCGCCGCGAGGACTATGAACGCTATGCGGAAAAAATGACCCTGCCCCACAAACCCAAAACATTTGCCGACGAGAGACACCCGTTTTTGCGTTGGTGGCGGCAATATACGGAAAACGAGAACATGACCGACGCGGAAATCCTGCGTTCCCGTTCGGCGTATTGGGCCTTGGTCTACCGCACAGACCAGATGATCGGCCAGATTTTGGCCGCGCTGGAAGCCAACGATTTGGCGGATAATACGCTGATTGTCTACACCTCGGACCACGGTGACATGCAGGGCGAACATGGGCTATTCTGGAAGCACGTATTCTATGAAGAGTCGGTGCGGGTTCCGTTGATTGTCAACTGGCCGGGGGTGATTCCTGCTGGTCAGCGCAGCGAACGGGTGGTGAGTGCCTTGGATGTGGCCGCTACTCTGCTGGATGGGATAGGCGCGCCCGCTCTGCCCAATTCGCCGGGGCGCAGTCTGCTGCCCCTGATCGATGGTAGAGAGAATCCCCCTGCCTGGGACGATGTGGCCTTTTCTGAATACTGCACGGATCAGTTCGGCCCACCAGAGGGAGCCTACCAGCGCATGATCCGTCGAGACGAGTGGAAACTGGTCTACTATCACTGGCAGCCGCCCCAGCTTTTCAATTTGAGCGAAGACCCGGACGAACTGGTCAATCGGGCAGATGATCCAGGTTGCCAGGCTGTGCTGGCCGATCTCACGGGGGCGGTACTGGACGGCTGGGACCCGGACCGCATTGTGGCGCGCATGGCCCAAAAGAAGGCGGATGTGCCGATTCTGCGCGATTGGTCGCGCCATACCCAGCCGGAGCAGCGCTATCTGTGGGATTTGAGATCGGAGATGAACTGGTTGGACTGATGCCAAAAGGTCAAATCGGACGCAGATTCACGCAGAGAAACGCTGATCAGAGCACTTCTCACCCCGGAGTTTCTCTGGGTTAAAGTTTGCCTCTTTGTCGTGCCATTTGAATTGAATTACTGATCCACCACAGACCCGTCTCGATGGAGGCGGGTCTTGACTTGCCGAGGCCGATAGGGGTGGCGTTCGGCTGCGCCTTCGGCCAGCTCGATGCCAATGCCCGGCGCGTCGGGGATGATCAGGAAGCCATCTTCCAGGCGCAATGCGCTTTTGACGATCTCGTTCTTGGGTGCGGCGTTTTCGCCGATGGGATATTCCTGTAGGGCGAAATTGGGGATGCAGGCGGCCAGTTGGATGCAGGCCGCGGTGCT
>JAHEML010000405.1:0-3796 GCA_024643705.1 Caldilineaceae bacterium
GCTTCCATCGCCCGCGCAGAGGATGCCTCCTCGACGCCGTTCAGATAGAGGCGCAGGGTTGTCCCATCATAGGTCACCGCCGCGTGGTTCCAGGCGCCAGCCTGCACCGCGGTTGACCCGATCAGGTCGCTGCCGCCAAGAAAGCTGTAGAGACGCCCGTCGGAGCGGATGCCCAGCCAGACGCGTCCGGTGCCGTTCTCATCTGTCTGTTGCAGCAGCTTCGGTTGATTGCTAAAGTTGTTGGCCTTGAACCAGATCGCCGCGGTCAGGGGCGTGATGGCCGGGTTGAGCACGTTGTCCCATTCCATGTAATCATCCACACCGTCGAGCGCGATCCCCTGGCCATACTTGCCATCCGTATAGTTCGGGCATTCGCCCAGAGAAGGGCAGGTCAGGGAACGCAGATCGTTGGCCCGGTTGTCGTAGCCCTGGCTGATGGTCGCCGTGGAGAAGTTATAGACCATCTAGACGTTGTTGTATGTGCCGTTCTTGATGTCGTTGATGTAGTTGTATTGACTCCAGGAGAAATAGACCAGTTCATCGATGGCGCCATAGTAAGGCTTGCTGAAATCAACGCTGTTGCCCAGGGTGCCCGGCCCAACCAGGAGTTGATGGAGGAAGCCAACGGGATACGTACCATGCACATCCCGATTGCCGTCGATATAGAGGTCCTCCAAATTGTCGATAGAGATGTGAGTCTGCTGGCCCTGGACCAGGGCGGATGTACTCACCCGAGGGGAATCGGGATCGCCAACGATAGACCAGTAGAGTTTGCCGGCGCTGTCGATGTAGATATCCAGCGCGCCCTGATCGTCGCTCTCGGTGTCAAAGATCATGGCAATCTTA
The DNA here is from genome assembly GCA_024643705.1 of Caldilineaceae bacterium. Taxonomy (GTDB): domain Bacteria; phylum Chloroflexota; class Anaerolineae; order Caldilineales; family Caldilineaceae; genus JACQGT01. Next base: position 847 of record JAHEML010000405.1, read on the forward strand.
CCGGCTGGCGGGAACTGATCCACCCGCATCCAGAAGGAGAGATTGAAGAGGGGATTCTCGATGTCCTGTCTGCTCAGAGACGGCAGCAGGGCGTAGTCGGATTCAGGGCTGTAGAAACCGATACCCTCGCCGTACTTGCCGGCTACATTGAAGGCCGGACAAGTGCCGTTTTCAACACAGACGATGCTTTTGTTGACCCGCTGCCCCTGATTGGCAAAGTAGACCAGTCGCTCATCCCGTTGGAAACCGAACGCTGCCATGGGATGAGCGACTTCCGGCGAAACATAGGTGCTGTCCGCCACAAGGAACCCTGTGGCAGAGACTGCAGAGGTGTTGGTGATGGTGGCCTGATAGGTTAGGCTTGCGCCGGGGGCGAGCAGATTGTCGTTGGGATTCAGCCGTCCGTTCATCAGATCGGCAATGCCGTCTGCGTCCAGCCCCTGCCCCAGAACGACCACATCGTCCAGCGCACCGGCCAGGAAGCGGGCCGTGTTTGTATGCCGCCCCAGCCACATGACGCCCGTGCTGGATTCTATGGTGCGGGGGGCTTGATTTTCCAACACCCCATCCACATAGAGGCTAAGGTTTGTGCCGTCAAAGGTCACGGCGGCATGGTGCCAGGTATCCACCGCAAGGGATGTTGTCCCATAGAGGGCGTTGGAATTGCCGCCCAAAGTGGTATACACCCGGCCATCCGTGGTCAGGGTAAACCACGCACGGCCCGTCCCACTGCCGCCGGTTTGCCGGATCAGAAACGGCGAATTGCTGAAGTCGCTGGCTTTGAACCATGTGGCGGCTGTGAAGTTTGTGGCAGCGGGATCCAGAACAAACGGGGTTTCGGCGTAATCGTCGACACCGTCGAAGCGAATGGCTTGTCCAAAGCGACCATCGTCCGTCACCTGGGGGCAGCTATTCCCGCCGCAGATGGCGTGGTGCCCCTCGCCGGAGGCATCAAAGAAGGCGGTGCTGTCTGGATTCTCATCAAAGGAGAGCAAGAGTTCCGGCGATCCGCTCTCCCGGACGCCCAGATCGTCAAACTTGACAAGCTGGGTGATCAGGGATGGATCTGTGGCCGTCCACGGGTTGAAGCCAAAAACAAGCTCTTGCAGATCATCCAGCCCATCTCCGTCTGTGTCCACCGTGAAGGGGTCCGACCAGACCCGGGCGAGCTGCCCATTGCCATAGACAAAGAGCCATCCATCCACAGTTTCGGTGCCGTCGCTCAGGCCATCGCCATCCGTATCCCGCAGGAGCGGGTTGGTGCCGATGAGGAGCTCCTGCTTGTCATTGATGCCGTCAAAGTCTGTGTCCGGGGCGATAGGGTTGTAGCCGTGGGCGAGTTCATAGGCATCCCCCAGCCCATCCTGATCCGTGTCGAAGTTCCCTGCGCCCGGATCGATAGTCCAGTCGTTAAGTCCGTCGGCATCTACATCCACCTGTCGGGGCAGGACCAGGTCGCTGAATCTTGACCATTGCATGCCGGCAAATTCGCTCACCGTCTCCGGGAAGATGTCATAGATCAGCATGCCCGAGAGGGGGTAGTGGATGGCCTCCCGGAAGTTCTTCCAGTCACAGAAGGTCTCGATCACCCCCGCGCTGGTCGGGATTCGCCAGCAGGTTTGCGCGCCGGAGAGGAAGGATTCGGTATAGAATAGTTGGATAGGCTGGTTCACGCCCTTGCCATTCTGCACACCTGTGCCAGCCGTGGAGAGGGGCACGCTGATGCTGTGCGCGTAGCCAGCTTGCAGCTTGCGCCCGCTCAGGGGCGTCCACTGGTCCGTTGCTGTGTTGTCCCAGTATCCCAGATCCCGCTCGAAGGACTCGGTTGGGTTTAGTTGCAGGGTATAGGTGAAGACGTTGCGCTTGGCTACCCTGTCTTCATCATCTTCCAGGTCCCGGTGATATTTGACCGTGTTGGTGATCCCCATGGTGATCAGCACACTGTTCGTTTCCCGGAAGCCCTGCCTCTCATCCAAAAATTTCAGGCTGAGTACGTCAATATTCAGACGATCTTTAGAACCAAGATTGGTGACCGATAGATCAATATCAAAGAGGGTACTCGCGATGAATTCAATGATGTACTGGGTTGGTCCCTTTTTGTTCAGCAACAGGAAAATAGCATCGACCAATGCAAGCAAAATACCGATAACACCCAGACCGACGGTGCTTAGCATGAAGAGAATGATGGTGACCAGGGTGGTGGCAATCGCCAACGCGACAGCCATATTGATCGCGATCGTACTCATATCCGTGGTTAATACGCTGAGCAGCACGAGACCCCAGACAATGGCAAGGGAAATTGCTACGCCTGCGACGCCGATAGCAGGGAATTGGGTACCGGCAGCCAGACCACCATTCGATATCGCGATGAGTGCATTGATGGCATAGATGCCGCCAATCACCAGGGTGAGGGAAGCCAGAATGATCTCTCCTGTGCGCCGTAGCTTCTGGTTCCCGGTAGCATCTCCAATCGCCATCAATGCAATCGCTGCCCATGTCACCAGCACCAGGGCCGTGAATCCGGCAACACCGCCAATGCCAGCACTGTTCACAAAATTTGCCCCGCCAGGGCCTACTAATTCCAGAAACTTCAACGCGATCAGCGTGGACCCCGTATCTGTGCCAGGGGTCAAGAAGGGGTCATACTCTGCATCCGGGATATTGGGATTGGAACCTCTGGCGTTCAGGGGTTGGTTCGCCAGCTCGGTGAAGGCACTCAGCCCCAGCCACAGGGAAGCGTAGTAGGTCTGCATCTGTAGCCGCCGATCCGCTGCACCTTGGGCTGCGGCCTCGCTTTCATCGGCTGGCTGAAAGTAATCTTCCAACTGCAATCGGCTGTCCAGTCGGGTCAGATAGGCGTCAATTTCCGCGGCGCGCCAGACACCATACGCATATTGATAGGGTGTCCAACTCACCGAGGATCTCACCTGCACCGGCACGTCGGACGGGG